>JBEKJD010000173.1:0-6969 GCA_050011415.1 Dissulfurispiraceae bacterium
TGGGCAAATGATGTCCAGAAGGAGCAGTAATGGTATGGAAATAATTCTTAAAAAGAAAGATATATTGGCGCTGCCAGGGTCGCAGATCAAGATAGAAACCAGATCGGATAGCCTGGCGAACGTTACCGAAAAAGCGGGTAATGACATGGTGCGGTATCAGATCGTTTGCAGGGCGGTGTCCCGTGGTGATGTCTTCATAAAAGACTCGGGCATATTCAGTGTGCTTGGTGACGAAATCATGATATCCAAAACTACGAGAAGCCTGACTGTGGCCAATGCCTCCGGCCTGTCATTTAAACAGCCCACGAGCGATTATGATATAGCGTTCCCCGATCACAAAGAGATAGGGGTGAGGGTAGTAACTGACGACCTGCTGCTTGCATTAAAAGGCATATGTCAGCCCATGACTTACGGGTGCTTGTTACGATATGAGAATACCCAACTGAGTATCGTAACTACAGACAGGACGCAGTTAAGCAAAACCGATGTCGAAACTGCCGGAATTGACAATAACGTATTCTCCCTGGTAATCAGCGAGACAAGCGTAAAAAATGCCGTCAGGTTTCTGGAAGGCCTCACCGCTGAAGACATCGAAGTCATAAACACGAAAGCACTTATTATCGTGAAGGGAGGGGACTTTGAATACTGCACTCCTTGTTTGAACGTTATTTTTCTCGATTACAACCGCATGCTGGAGAAAAGCAGGAAAACTGATTCCTTGATCGAGGCCGAGATCGGTTCTCTTTTGCACGTTATTGAATGCGCATCTTTAATGAACGTTGATATTATATTCGAAAAGCATGAGGACGGCACATATATAACATCAAAAGGTGACAATGGGTCTTTCGGACCCTATAAGATATCCGAGAATCGCATTTCCCTGAAAAAAATACTTCTTGATGCAAGAAAACTGTCCAGGGGCATAAGAAAATATGCCGATATTACCGGCCAGGATAAAGTAGTACTGCGCTTTCAGCATGATAATAAGTTTCCTGTATTTATCAGTGGAAATAATCACCTGTTCCTGCTCATGCCGAAAGTAATGTCCGGCAACGTATCCGGCACAAAGGATACGGAGAACGTGCAGAGTATCGAAGCCGCAAAGAGTAACGACCTTGATTCGGCCTCTGTCTGATTGCATTACCAGAACAGTCTCTATAGTGTTTCCCCCCTATAGAGACTGTTCTGAATAAACCTAATATCCATTAAACGCATAACCCTCAAAAGGGTCGTATCCATCTGCGATACCCCTTTTGAGGGTTTTAATTTATAAAAAGAGAAAAGGAGGAGTTGAAAATGTTATCAGCGGAAGAAATATCAGAAGCAATAAAGGAATCTCCTCTCTTTCAAAAATGGGGAGAAGACGAAGACATTATAAAAGCTATTCAGAGATTCGGTATCACAAACACTAAATCTCAGGACGTGACAGGAGAAGTTTATGCTGGATGAAATTTACGCCGGGATAGGCATTACAGACCTTTTCCCAGAGGCCAAAAAATACGGGGATAGGTTCAAAATGTTATGCCCCTTTCATATCGAGAAAACCCCATCACTTGTCATATATCATGACCAGAAGCGATTTCACTGTTTCGGATGCGGCAAAGACGGCAGCTATGCCGATTACGTGATTGAGAAAGGACGGGCTGCCGACTTTAAAGAGGCAGTAAAATATTTGGCTAAGCTTGCCGGCAAAGAAATTAACTTCAACCCGATCAATAAGAGAATTCTCGAAGTCAATGAAAGCGCCGCTGAATTATTCCATTCTCAGCTTATGAATAATAAGTCGGCGCTCGGCTATCTCAAGGGTCGTGGAATCACACTGGACAGCATTAAGAAGTTCAGGCTCGGATACGCCGGAGAAGGGTATATCTCGACGCTCAAGAGCAAAGGCGTATCTGTTGATGAAATGAAGCAGGCTGGGTTAATAGTGGACGGGTCGCATGGAGACAGGGAACTTTTCAGGAACAGAATAATGTTTGCGATTATCAAAAACAGCGCTGTTGTTGCCTTTGCCGGTCGGGTTCTGGATGACTCGAAACCAAAGTATATCAATTCCCCGAACACGTCTGTTTTCTGCAAAGGCAGCACGCTTTACGGGCTTAATCCACAGGGCGTAAAAAGTCTCGGGTACGGGATCAGCGTTGAGGGCTATACAGATGTGATAGCCCTTGACCAGATCGGATTCGACAATGCCTTTGCCCCCATGGGTACGGCATTCGCTGCAGAACAGTTAAAAGAAGTGAGGAGATATACTGACCACCTGATACTGCTCAACGACAGTGATGCTTCCGGGGTGAATGCCACCAGTAAAGTGCTGGAGGAAAAGCTTCTCGATATCCTCTTCGCAGGGGACATGACAGTCAAAGTTGGACTCCTGCCCGAGGGGGAAGATCCACAGACGTATATACAGAAATTCGGCGACGAATCCATGATGAGCATTATCGACTCGGCGCAGATAGGTGAGGTATTCCTTGTCCGGAAAAAGCAGAAAGAGCGTTTATCCGTTATTACCAGGATTGCCTCTGCTCCAAAGGATATATCCGCAGAAATCTTTCCGTATATTTCCGATGCCGAAAAAGCATTGATCCAGGAACTGTCGGCAAAGAAGGTCCTGGAGATGTTAAGAGGTACAGGGAAGCTTCTGCACAGAACCAAGAACATCGAAATCAGGAGATGGTTCGGTTTGTTGCTCGTATACCAAAATGATCACTTTTTGTTTTGGCAAAAAGAGGGGGAAAACCCTTTCAAACAGGCCGCGGCAATTGCAAAAATACTATTGAGGGGGAGGTAAGTAATGGCCATAATATTAACTTCTTTCGAGTGTGCTGAGAAATACAACGGGCTGAAATTTTCGGTGGCCCGCTTCCAGCCGAAAGGAAGCCGCTTAAAAACAATCCCTTGTCTCATCCCTATAGATAAGGATGGTGAAGCCATAAGCACTAAGGACCACCCATCGCCGGAGGCATATAAAGAAGCAGTATCCGACGCTTATAAAACGCGGTGGGTGGAGATTGCCGCTTGGCTGAACTCTTTAAAGACTGAAGTGGATATTGTCTTGGTATGCTGGTGCCCGTATTCCAAATCACAGGAAAAGCATCTGCGTCATACAGGCAACTTCTTCTGCCACACCGGTCTTATTGGACAGATAATCCAGAAGCACCGGCCCGATATCGAGGTCATTCTTGATGAGGACCGCGAGATAGCGTTGATGCAGGAATTTAAACCTGAGCCCGGGAAGTGCATCAAATGCGAGCTTTTCATCCCGGAAGAGGAACAGACCTGTTCATGGGCAAAATACTGCGCCGGGCCCTATATCGTAGAACCTTCGGGCAGGATAAAGAGCGCAAATCCGGAATACGCAGCATTCCTATCAACACCGGAAGATGTAACAACAACTATTGGAGGTGTCACCATTTTAAAAGAAAAAGAGGTATCACATGCATAGTG
The DNA here is from genome assembly GCA_050011415.1 of Dissulfurispiraceae bacterium. Classification (GTDB taxonomy): domain Bacteria; phylum Nitrospirota; class Thermodesulfovibrionia; order Thermodesulfovibrionales; family Dissulfurispiraceae; genus JADFXI01. The sequence goes on from JBEKJD010000173.1 coordinate 3,448, forward strand.
ATGACGATTTTACTGACGAGTACACGCTTGTCGGATTATGCGGGGCGATTCTCGCACAGATAATTGTGGACGTTTACAAAGGAAGCAAAAAACAGCGAGAGGACGCGCTCAGGTTTTTAAAATCAGAGGAATACAGAGAAGTAGTAGTCCAAAATTTCAGGAACTACAAAGTGCGATTCTCTCAGTTTTTTAAAGAAGTTGATGGATCGTTCGACAGTATCGCAGCGATCCTGGATAAAGAAGGCGGCGCCGAACAGCTCTACAAGTCATGCTCGGCCATACCACTTATCGAGGGGGGAATCCAAGATAAGTCGCTTTATGTGCTGAATAAAGGGAAATTAAAGCCTGCTCCTGCTCACGGTGTGAAAGGAATGGCCGGAAGGCCCCTTCAGCTTGCTATTTAACAAAAAAGCCATCTCCCGAATTACTCGGGAGGTGGCTTTTTTGTTTTTCCCGCTCGATATTCCTGTCAGGAGACAGGCATTGAGAGGTACTTCCTCTTCAGGATATGGATTCTGTATCAATATTAGAAGCTGGGATTTTTTTATTGCAAATTTGTGGAAAAAGAGGCTAAAATATTTCTTTAACATAATAATCGCATCTAATTGATATTGCAAGTTTCTTTCTTTGAAAAAAGAAGCGACTCAGCTACTCTCTTAATCAGCTTCTTCCCCTGCCATTTTTTATAACAATTTTCGGGGAAAAATAACGATATGCCACTTTCGAGTAATACGTTAAATATTAATTTAGTCGATAATAAAAAAACAACAGCAAAGTGCATAGATTAAAAGGAAGAGAAATGTCGTCTATTGTGGGAATAGAAGCAGCCGCCAAAGCTATCGGCGAAGCCGTGGACTACTGAGAAGGGTCTGTGCTGAATGCAGGCTGACAATAGTGGGAATTTACCGGTAAGTTACGCCACGTCCCCCAAAACTGATAATTTGCTCGAAGACATACCTTTGTTTGCAAACATTGACAGGGGAAAACTTGCCTTGCTCGCTAAAGCAGCTATCAGGAAAAAATTCAAGAGAAAGCAGATGATAATGGATATACTGTCTTCCGGTCATTGTCTGTATATTATTCACTTCGGAATAGTAAAAGTCGTTAGTACCGATAAGGATGGTCACGAGCAGATATTAGCCATACATAAAAAAGGCGATTCCTTTGGCGAGATGTCCATCCTTGATGGAAAAACGTCACCGGCAATGATTATTGCATTAACTGACTGTGAAGTATGTTTTATATCAAAAGAAAAGGTGGAAGAATATATATTAAATGACGTGCAGACCTTACGGCAGGTCACGCTATCGCTCTGTTCAAGACTCAGAGAATCGTGGCTGCAACTGGAAGTGACGCACTTTGGCGATGCTGAGCAAAGAGTTCGAACAATCCTTAATCTTGTAGCCGCACAGCACGGGAAATGGACCCGTGATGGAATTTTAATTACTATCCGGCTAACACAAAACAATATCGCGGCTTACGCCGGGTTGACTCAGAAAACTGTTTCTCAGATACTCAATAAACTTCTAAGAAAAGACGAAATTGCTGTTAACGATAAAAAACAAATATTATTAAAGCCAGTATATTACCGGGATAGCATTAATTAAAATTTTATCGTAATCTTCTTCGCAATTCCCAAAAAAACTTCTTGCATTTTCTGTACGATTCCTGCAACTCATTCCGACGATTATCATTTTTCGAGGGTATTGATAAATTTAACAATAAGCCGCAATTCGTCCTCAGAGGCTTTATTAGCAGTATCTTTAATAATTTGCTGAAGTTCTTTTTTCTTGAGTAGATGGCCGAAATCAAAAAGTTCATTGAGTTTAATATCAAAGGCAGATGCCAGCTTCAAAAAAGTGTCCAGCGTCGGATTTTCCTTGCCACTCTCGATGTTGCTCAAATGGCTTGTTGTTATGTCGACATACGCAGTGACTTGTTCCTGGGAAAGTTGTTTCTTCTTCCTTAATTCTTTTATACGTAGTCCTATCAGTTTTTTCAATTCCACTTTCCCTCCTCAAGTATTGTTACTAAAAGGAGGGACAATTAGGAATATACTAAAGTATACTTTTTTTACTAAACTTATATACTATATAGCAATAATAGCTCCGCATGATAGAGTGGCACAAAGCTCTAAAAGCAAGAAAAGAGGATAAATAAGCGCAAACAGATATATGGCCGATGGAATTGAGATAAAAAAAATAAAAGAGGCACGGCAAAAGATTATTGAAGAGGTGCAAATTGCAGTCAGAAAAAACGGTGGTGACTGGTTTGCATTCCGGGAACAATTACTGCGGGCGGGCATCGAAATTGAATTCAAGAATGGCGATACCTATGCTATCAGGGATAAAGTTATTGCCCTTATTGACAAATCAGGCTGGCGCGCAATCGGCGTGAATGTGTGAGATATATAGGCTATCGTGAGGAGCACTTCGATACCGCCCATGCCCAGCTCTAAAATGAAGCAAATGAAGGACTACTGCAATAGTGGTTTAGTTATATATGGATAGAGCATGAGGTTAGACTAATGACTAAGGAAGTAACGAACTGCAAGGAAGTTGTTTTTTGGAACTGCGAAGAAGATGACGATAAGATTGTCTCAGAAACATCCATTCCATAATTAGCCACGATACAGCGCCTCCTGCGCTGAGTACCGGCAACAAATCCCCAATCGAAACACACCTGAATGAAGCAATAAAAAATATACCTAGTATATAGAAATATTTTTTATAGCTGAATTAATATCCTTAATTGTGCTCAATTTTTGGGAAAAAAAGAATTTTAAGACATTTTTGTAGAAACATTCTATATAAAGAAGCCGGGTTTTTATCCGGAAATATAATGCACTTTTCAGGAGGAGTGTGTGAAAATCACAGTAATTCTCGAAAGCTTTAAAGAGGAAAGTTCAAACACTCGCGCTGTGGCAACATTTCTAGAGGCCAATTGGGGTCTTGCCGTATCAATCAAAAATAAACTGAAATTCAAATGTTCCAATGAGGAACTGTTTGTACTGGCAAAGGAAGCTTATGTAAAAGCGGCAGAGACTTTTGACGAGGCCCGCAACAATCAGACAGTCGACACAAAGTATGAATTTGTCCATCATTGGGCCCAACAGCTCAAATCCCTGATTGTAAGAGGGAAGAAAATGGAAATGCGAGAAGTCAGTTACGAAGAAATACTCGAAACAAATCCCGGCGTGTTGTCCAGGAGCAGATTTCATATTGACCGTACTATCCCTTGTGAAAGCACGCTTGCCGACATAATTCGGATGGTTTCTTTTAAGAAAGCCGAAGAGATTGCGTTAATGATCGACGCCGGTTGCGATGTTGAGAAGATTTCTTTAGAACTTAACCTGCCCATTGAGCAAGTTGCCGTGGTGGTGACAAAAATGGATGAGGTGCGATCTGCCGCTGTTTCCTAATATGTGGGGGGGGACGCGTCCCCCCCTAAAATGGGCCAAAGTGAAAGGGCCCAAAAGCAGGGGGGACGCGTCCCCCCCCACACACACAGCAAATGGCAAGA
>JBEKJD010000174.1:0-6891 GCA_050011415.1 Dissulfurispiraceae bacterium
ACCCTGTCAAGGCAACCACTCAACTTTCACAGGAAGGCAAGATTGTTATAAGGCCTGTAAAAGGAGGCGTTATGTTGTATCTGCCGGAAGATGCGCCTGCAATGAAAGGACAGGGGGATGATGCTTTGAAAAAAATGGGGCTGGGGCAATAGGCGAAAGAGGAAACATCAGAATCGGAGAACCGGTGAATCGGGGAAACGGGGAAAAATCTTTTGCTCCGGTTCACCCTTTCGCCCCTTCTCCGATTCGGCTTTTATATGGGGTCTGATTTGAGGCTTGGAATTTTTGGCGGCACATTCAATCCTATCCATTCAGCGCATTTAAGAACTGCTGAGGAAGTCGGGTATAAACTTGGGCTTGATAAAGTAATCTTTGTTCCGTCCGGGAACCCCCCTCTCAAGGAGCAAGGTACGGTTGAGGCTTCTCACCGTTTTGCAATGGCCACGCTTGCTGCTGCTTCCAATAAAGGCTTTATCATCTCCGACCTTGAAGCCGGCAAGAAGGGGAAGTCGTATACGGTTGATACTCTTCGCATGTTCCATAAGAACTATCCCGGCGCCGAACTTTTTTTTATACTCGGCATTGATGCTTTTCTCGATATGCCTAAATGGCGTCAGCCTGAGAGGCTGACAGGCATAACAGATTTCATTATAGTGTCGCGTCCGGGATTCAGTTTTGATGCCGTTGCGAAATCCCCGTATATACAGTCTGTCGAAAGCTCTGCCGGCGCATATGCATTGTGCTCTTTGAAGAGCGGCAGGAGAGCTTTTTTAGTGCCGGTTACCCGGCTGGATATATCGTCAACCGGGATCCGGCATCTTATCAAGCAGAAAAAAAGTATTAAATACCTCTTGCCTCCATCGGTGGAAAGATATATAAAGAAAAATAAATTGTATGATAAATAGGCAATAGGTAATGGGTCATAGGTTATAGGTTATAGGTTATGGGTTATAGGAAAAAATCTTTTCTTGTTTCTTTCCCTATTACCTATAACCTATGTCCCATTACCTGATGTTGTTATGATATCGTTTGAAGCAGTTGTCAATAATCTTGATGAAGCTCTTTTTCTTTTTGATAAGAGGGGGAGACTTGCCTTTGTTAACAAGGCTGGAGAGGAGTTCTTCGGCAAAGGGCTTAAAGAGATCAGGCGCCGCACGTTTAAAGAGCTTTTTTCGGATATTAAAGATATTGTTGTGCTCCTGCAAAAAACCATCAGGGAAGGACGGCTGTTTAATTATAGGGACCTCGAGGTGGAGAGGGGCGGCCAGAGGACTATTAACGTCAATAGTTCCCCTTTTTATCTTGACAACAATCTGGAAGGAGCTTTGCTTTGTATCAGGGAGAACCTGTCGATAAGCGGCAAGGAAAACTATCACTTTGATGCCATGCCGTATCTTATAGGTTCTATCGCCCATGAAATCAAGAATCCGCTGAGCGGGATAAAAGGCGCCGCGCAGATATTGAAAAGCAGCGCGAAAGATTCCGAGGCGATAGAGTGTGTGGATCTTATCCTCAAAGAAGCGGAACGGCTGAATCTTGTATTGCACAGCTACCTTACAATGACGAGAATGCCTGTTTTTAACCGATTGAACATTCATGAAGTAATAGAGCATGCATTGAAGGTAATGGGCGCAGCCCTCCATGAGAAAAAGGTCCGTCTGAATAAATCATATGATCCGAGCCTTCCTGCTATCCGCGGCGATGAAAGCAAGCTGCTGCAGGTGTTTATCAACCTTGCAAAAAACGCCATAGAAGCCATGGAAGACCCCAAGCCGCCGGCGCATGTATTAAGCATCAGTACAAGGCCCTCTGATGAGTATATGGTATTTTATGAAGGTGATGGGTCCGACGGAAGACAGAGGAAATCTAAAAAACAGCGGTGGGTGGTAATTACCCTGCAGGATACCGGGATCGGCATTCCCCGGGATGAAATTGAAAAGATATTTCTGCCGTTCTATACAAGAAAGAGCGGTGGGAGCGGTCTCGGACTGGCACTGTCAAAGAAGATTATAAAGGACCACGGGGGAACTATTAAAATCATTAGCAAGACAGGGCGGGGAACGACCATAAGCGTGTACCTCCCTCTGGAGATAGGCAGCGAGGGAGAATTGTAAAATGAGTAAGCGACTGCTGGTGATAGATGATGATGAAAGCGTGTTATGGGTAATAAGGAAGGCGCTTGAACCACTTGGTTATGACATAGAGACAAGGACAAGCATCAGAGCCGGAATCAAGATTGCCGATAAATATAAGCTCATATTACTCGACCTCATGCTTCCCGACGGCAATGGTATCGATGCCCTGAAGGAGATAAGGGTTTTCAGTTCCGATACCCTGGTTATTATCGTTACCGCGCACGGACGGATGGAAAGCGCCATAGACGCCATGAAGGAGGGCGCCTATGATTACTTAGAGAAGCCGTTCGACATAGAGGAACTGAAAATTATTGTAGAGAAGGCCTTCAGGGATATAGCCATACGCGATGAACTCCTCAAGCTCAGGCAGAGCAAGGAAGATGCGATGCCCTTCCAGAAGGCCGGCCAGATTATCGGCAAATCCCGCAGTATTCTGAAAATTTTTAAGGAAATAGGGAGGGTTGCGCCAAAAGATGTTACAGTGCTTATTTCCGGGGAGAGCGGTACCGGCAAAGAGCTTGTCGCGAGGGCTATGCATAATAACAGCAGAAGGAAATTCGGGTCCTTCGTTGCCATTAATTCCGCTTCGATTCCCAGGGAACTTATGGAAGCGGAGCTTTTCGGCTGGGAGAAGGGCGCCTTTAGCGGTGCTGTGGAAAAAACTGAAGGCAAGATACAGGCGGCTGATGGGGGAACGCTCTTCCTTGATGAGATTTCCGAACTTGATGTTGACCTCCAGGCGAAACTCCTGCGCTTTTTGCAGGAGCGGGAGTACAGCCTGCTGGGCAGCAATAAGGTCATCAAGGCCGACGTCAGGATTATTGGGGCCACCAACAAGGACCTTATGGAGTGCATTAAGTGCGGGCTCTTCCGCGAGGACTTGTATTACAGGTTCAATGTCATTGAATTGAAGCTTCCGCCTCTCAGGGAGAGGAAAGAAGACATTCTCCCGCTATCGCGGCATTTTCTTAAAGAGTCGATAAAGGCCTTTGAGCTGCCTCCAAAAGATTTCTCTAAAGATGGCGAAAAGTCCCTCACCGGCTATGATTGGCCCGGCAATGTGAGAGAGCTTGAAAATTGTATTAAAAGGGCTGCTATTCTTTCCAGGGGTAGTCTGATCGAAAGGAGGGACCTCTTTGCCAATGATTATAATTCTTGCTCCATAAAAGAATTTTTAGAAGGGAAGCTTAATGGTTTCCTGAATAAAATGACGAGGGTTGAGAATTCGAATCTTTATGAAACGATCGTAGCCGAAGTAGAGAAGGCACTCTTTGGCATAGTGTTAAAGGAAACCGGCGGGAACCAGGTCAAGTCGGCAAAAATCCTTGGGATCAACAGAAATACTCTTAACAAGAAGATGAAAGAGTACAAACTTATTTGATTTTTCAGTGTTAAATGTGCTATAAACATAGTTCTTGGGGTGCCCCAAATTTTTTCTTCTTGAAATTGGTGTATCCTCCATGCCCTTCCTTTGTGAAAGGGCTTAATATCCATATGGAGGTGTAATGTGAATTGGTACGAAAGCATGGTCATCCTGAATCCTTCCTTTAATGACGAGGAAATCAAAGCTGCAGTTGATAAGGTTTCAGAGCTGATAACGAAATCAGGCGGCGAGGTTTACAAGTCTGATAACTGGGGGAAGCGGAAGCTTGCTTATGAGCTGAATAAACAGAAGATGGGAATATACATCTTTTTTCTGTTCAGGGCCCCTTCCTCCACAATCGGCAAAATCGAAAGTTTTTTTAAGGTTTTTGATCCTGTACTCAAATTTATGGTAATCAGACTCGGCAATAAACAGATAGCTGCTCTGCCTAAAGAGGTGCTGGGGGGCATTGCGGCAGGGACCGGCGTCCCCCCCGAAAACTCGAAAACTGAAGGTGCAGCTCAAGGCGCTGAACCCCCGGAAGAAGTGAAAGCAGGCGCTAATGTTTAACCGTATCATTCTCATAGGGAACCTTACCAGAGATCCTGAAGTGCGGTACACTCCGGGAGGGACCCCTGTTGCGACTATTTCTATCGCGGTCAATTCCAAATACAAACAGGGTGATGAGACAAAAGAAGAGGTGCTTTTCATCAATGCTGTTGTATTCGGCAAACAGGCCGAGAGCTGCGGCCACTATTTGAACAAGGGAAATCCCGTTCTGGTGGAAGGCAGGCTCCGCGAACGCAAATGGGAGGCGGACGGAGTCCAGAAGAGTAAATTTGAAGTTATAGCAAGGGATGTGAGATTCCTGCCAAAGCGGGATTCCGCCCGAGGCGGACAAGTGCGTGGTGAAGGATCTGCCGAAGGATCCGGCGCTGCCGATCTGACGCCGCCGGATGAAACGACGGATTTGGAGCCGTTTTAAAAAAAGACAGGTCATGGGTAATTGGTCATAGGTTATGGGTGAAGGGCAAACACAAAAAAACTCCCCCATTTAACCTATAACCCATAACCTATAACCCATAACCCATAACCAGTTTTCAAGAAAGGAGAGGACATGCAACCGAAAAGATTTCAGAAAAGGAAATTCTGCAGATTTTGCGCTGACAAGATATCGTTTATCGATTATAAAGATTTAAAAGGCCTGAGGAGCTACATGACTGAGCGCGGGAAGATCCTCACAAGGAAAATGACCGGGACCTGCGCGACCCATCAGAGGGAATTGACCACCGCAGTCAAGAGAGCACGTTATATTGCGCTCTTGCCTTTTATGGAAAAATAGGATGCGCATACCAAAGAGCTGGGTGCCTTTGCTGGCAAGGCAGATTGTCAACAATCTTGTTAACAAGGGCCTCATTGAACCGCCTGTCAGTGTTGAGCGGCTTATTGAAGAAACCGGCAATCTGCTGCTTGATGAGCTTATGGCTGAAGACAGGCTGAATGACGAAGTGCGGCAGTTGTTAAAAAAGTACGAGTCCGAAATAGCAAAAGGTAGACTTGACTTCAGGAAGCTGTTTGATATGACTAAGCAGAAGCTTGTCAGGGAAAGGAACATCGTATTATGATGCTCTCGGACGACAAGATAACCCATACCACCCACATGCTGTTAAAGGGACTCATGGAAAAAGGTTTAATTATATTAAAGGAGGATGACAGCCTGCTGAGAAGGGAAATAAAGCGGACTATCATCAACGAATTAAAAATCGGCGAGGGCATTGATGCCGACGTGAGGAAAAAACTTCAGTCTTATACAAAAAAGGTTATTGAAGGCAGCCCTGAATGGGAAATAATGTATAAAAAGTTCTTTGAAGAGGAAGACGCCAAAAAAGGCCGGAGATGATGTTTCAATTAAGAATTAAGAATTACGAATGAATGAATATAATATTTTTCCACAATTCGTAATTAATATGACAGAAGGGGAAATTAAAAAAGAGCGGAGCATTGCCCGCGACCTCCGCAATAGCACCTGGTGGAAAAGGAAGTGTGCCGGCGGCACATGTTACTACTGTAATGCAAATGTCCCGGCAAAGATGCTCACCATGGACCATATTGTGCCGGTGGCCCGCGGCGGCAGGTCGGTAAAGAGCAACATTGTCACTGCCTGCAAAACCTGCAATAATAAAAAAAAATATCTGCTCCCCATCGAATGGGAAGAATATATCAGGGGGCTTGGATAGTAACTGTAGTCATATCTCCCCGGTCATTATTTTTCTCATTCAAAGCTCTTTTCAGCTCAGTCTACCCTTCACCAAAAGCAGCTATCCGTTATTGAATTAGTATGTTCCCGACAGTAACTGTCCCATTACTGATTGTTAGCGTGCCGTTAATTGTTGAATATGAGCTGCTGGTTGTGAAGCCGCTGTTATACCCACCAATAAGGGAAACCGATACATTACTGTTGAAAATATCATTTGCCGTGTATGTACCTGCCTGGACCTCAATAGTATTCCCGGTCACAGCAGCGTTGTAGCCGCTTTGAATTGTTGAATACGCTCCTGTGCTTCCAACCTGGATAGTGTTGCCGTATGTCTGCCCTGCCTGCGTCACGGTAAACGTCTGCCCTGCTATGGTCATGTTCCCGGACTGCGAGCTTGTTCCAGTGTTGGCGGACACACTGTAATTTACCGTTCCGTTTCCTGTGCCGCTGTTGCCGGATGTTATGGTGGCCCAACTGAGGCCGCTCGAAGCAGTCCATGAACAACCGGACGAGGTTGTCACGCTTACGCTTTCGGATCCGCCCGTCGGGCCGACTGACTGGCTGGTGGGGCTGAGTGTGTATGCGCATGTGCCGAATGTCGCCGTCACGCTTCTCGACGCCGTCATTGTGACGCTGCAGGTGTTGCCACTCATGATGTCACAACCTGACCAGCTTGTAAATGTTGAACCGGACGAGGGGGTAGCCGTCAGCGTTACACTTGTGCCGCTGCTGTAGGAAGCCGTGCCGGTGCTGCCGCTCCAGATTATCGTCCCGGAATTGGCTGTGACTGTGCCGCTGCCTGTGCCTGCTATTGTAACAGAAAGAGTATAATTACCGAATAACCCGGACTGTCCGCCGCGCACCGGCCAAACATAGCTGCTATCGGACTTGCCGCCGCTGTACACCCAGCCATCGACCATAGTGACCATCCACGCACCGCTGTTACCGATTGCGTAGGTAGAAGACGACCAATAGTAGTATGACTGCGGGTTTAAGTATGATTGCGTGTTCGTGAACGGATAACCGGCAGGCAATGCAGGATTATAACGAGAAAAATCCACAAGGCTGAGTAGTTCCTTCCTGTTAGCCAGCCTCCAGTCCCCTGCTTTGGAGCCATCACTGAGACCGCAGGCGCC
>JBEKJD010000175.1:0-6786 GCA_050011415.1 Dissulfurispiraceae bacterium
AGGATATCCTTCAATATAGGACAAAAACCGCCTGGCAACAATTTCTGCTCCTTTCTTGGGAGTATTGGTGAGCATTACAGAAAATTCATCAATGCCGTATCTGGCAATAACGTCCGAACCGCGCAGGCTTTTCCTCAGAAATTCCGCTATCTTCCGTATAGCGATATTGGCCCGGTGTATTCCGTGAGCTTTTATGTACTCGGTAAAATTGTCGAGGTCAAGGGTTATGGTGGTAAAAGTACCCTTGTATCGGCTGGCCCTGTTTACTTCCTGGGCAAGGCGCAGTTGAAAATAGCAGTGGTCGAACAATCCGCTCACCTCGTCAAGAAGGCCGGCCCTTGCAGGATACGTCACCTCAAGGTCCCTTATATGCGTAATCAGGTCTTCGCTGGTAAAATTATTCTTTTGAATGAATTTCTCGATCTTCCCGGCAAGCATGAGCCTGTTCTCAACAGTCAGGTCTTTTCCGGTCAGCGCAAGGATAGGGATATCCATAGTCGCCATATCACCCTTAAGCGCATGCACTATTTCGAACCCGTCAATGTCCGACATCATCAGATCAAGTATAATAATATCAGGTTTGTGCTTCGCTGCATCTTCGATCCCTTTCTTTCCGGAATTAGCGGTTGTGACAGCATATTGGGCAGGCTCAAGAGCCGACTTCAGCATATCAAGGATCTCCTCGTTCTCATCAATACACAATATCCTTACCTGCCCCTTGCGCTTGTTTACGGATGAACTCAACTCCTCCAGTTTCTTGATCAACGCTGTCTTATTAACAGGCTTCACGATATAATCGGACGCGCCGAGTGCGAAACCAAGCTCCTTATTATCTATGACAGAGGTTATGATGACCGGGATATCATTTAATTCCGGATCGGATTTTACCTCCTGTAATACCTCCCATCCGTCCTTTCCCGGAAGCATCACATCGAGCAGCACCGCAAACGGTTTAAGCTCTCTCATACGCTTGATCGCATCGCTTCCGTCGTATGCATGGGCAATACGGTATCCGCCATGGGCAAGGAAAAGTGTAAATACTTCGGAAGTTGAAGGATCATCCTCGACAACGAGGATAAGCGGGGGTTCGCCTGTCCGGCGCTTGGATCTGTCCTCTTCCTCACCGGCGAACAGCTCGTTATCGGTCTCTACCAGGAAAGGGACCTTATCTTCAGCCTGTATTGTTTCAACAAGCGGCATAATTATAGTGAAAGTGCTTCCAACACCCTCTTCGCTCTCCACATAGATCTCTCCGCCGTGCACCTCAACAAGCCTTTTTGAAAGCGCCAAACCAAGGCCTGTCCCCTCGTATTTGCGCGAGAGACTGCTGTCACCCTGTTCAAATTCAGAGAAAACACGCTCCAGGTCTTCATGTTTTATGCCTATCCCCGTATCCTTTACAGAGAGTTTTATAAAGTCGTTCTTATCCGAATAGACTGCAAGGTTCCTGGCCTGTACCGGGAGATTATCAGCATTTACAACCTCTGCATGAAGTGTTATTGTGCCGCCTTCGGGAGTAAATTTTACCGCATTCGAGAGCAGGTTATAAAGTATCTGTTTGAATTTTATCTTGTCCGCTAAAATGAACGGGACTCCATCTGTTGTTGTCACCAGAGTCTGCTTCTTTTTGTCGGCAAGGGAGCGTATGACAGATTCAACTTCTGCAACGGCATGGCTTATCAAAAAGCTTTCATAATGGAGTTCGATCTTGCCTGACTCTATCTTGGCAATGTCCAATACATTGTTTATCAGTTGCAGCAGATGAGTGCCTGAACTGTATATATTTGTTATGTGTCGCTTCTGCCGCTCTGTAAGGGGGCCCGGCGCCTCATCAAGCAGGAGTTCGGAAAAACCGAGGATGGAATTTAGCGGCGTCCTCAATTCATGACTAATCGTTGATATAAAGCGGCTTTTAAGCATATTGGACCTTTCAAGCTCCCGGTTGGCCTTCTCCAGTTCCTTGGTCCTCTCAAAAACCTTGTCTTCCAGTTTTTCGTTAAGTTCCTGAAGCTCAATATTTCTTTCTTCAACAGCCTTTTCAAGTCTCTTTTTTTCGGTGATATCCTTGCTGATGCCAACCGTGCCCAATAACTTGCCATCTCCATCTCTAAGGGCTGACAACGTAAGGCTGACATCAATAACAGCCCCCTGCTTTGTCTTCAGCTGTGTCTCATAATTTGCAACATATCCGTCACGCTCAAGCATTTTCGCCACTTGCTGGCGCTCCTCAGGATTCACCCACAGCATGCTGGCTTTCTTTCCTACTATCTCTTCCTTTGTATATCCAAGTTTTCTTGTTGCGCCACTGTTGAACTCGACGATTTCCGTATTGATATTGGTAGTCATAATAATGTCTGCAGAATGGTCCAGCACATTTTTCAGGTAGGTCTTCGCTCCGGAAATTTCCTTTATAAATGTGAATTTCTCAATTGCGTAAGCTGCCTGAATGCCGAGGAGGGTGATAAACTCTGTCTCACGCTCTGTCCAGACCCGGGGTTGAAAATCATCAATATAGAGAATGCCGGTTATACGTTCATTGGCGAAAAGCGGGACCGCTACAAGGCTCTTTATCCTCTCTTTCAGCAGCACTGCATTATCGACAAAGGAATGGCTTGCAACATCCGAAATCACAGTAGGCGTCCGTTTGCCGATGATGTGGTCGGTCATCCCGCCCTTACGCCGCTTCCAGGTGGAAACCTGGGAAAAGTCCGTGGAAAATCCGAGAGAGGCCTTGAGACTCAGACACCCTGTAGCTTCATCGTATAGCGCTACACTTCCGGCAGGGGCCTTCAGTGTCCTGGTGGCCTCCCTCAGAAGCGTATCGAGAATGTCTTCGAGACTTTCCGCAGAAGTGAGGGCAACACCGATGCGATAAAGGTCTTTTGTTTCTTCAAGGTGGAGTTTTGTCTTTTCCTGGGCCTCAAGCCGTTTTCCAAACACTTCACCAAGGAGACTGGAAGACCTGGGGCTGATAATTTCCGTGTCAGGCCCTATATCTTTTGCTATCTCATTTGCAATGGCCTTATCACTGGTTGCGTTTATAACAATATCCGGTTTTTTAGCAAGGAATTCTCTGAAATCTGCGGCAACCGGAATACCGCACTCTCTTGCCAGCGCAAGCCCGGGCGCCTCAGGGTCCCTGTCCGCAACACCGATGATATCGAGATCGCAACCTTTCACCAGAACGGACAAAAGCGCATGCCCGTTTTTTCCGGCCCCTATCACGACAATGCGTCGAGCCAATACATCCATGATGTATATTAATTGACTCCGTCATTTTTCATCAAGTATTATAAATACATAGTGACAGCAGGTACCTCTTTATTAGGCCAATTGCTCCTCAAGGCCAAACTTATAAATGAAGAACAGCTTAATGAGGCTGTTCGCCTTCAGAAACTCGAAGGTAAGAGGCTCGGTTCTGTCCTTCTTAAACTGGGGTTCATTAATGAGGAGAGCCTGATTACTTTTCTGAGCAGGCAATATAATGCCCCTGCAATCAATCTTTCAGACCACAAAATAGACTCGTCCCTGCTAAAGCTTGTGCCTTATGAGATTGCCAGGAAATATCAGCTCATACCCATCTCGAAAGACGGTGCGGCCCTGAGAATTGCTGTTGTGGACCCTTCAAATAACTATGCCGCTGATGAAGTCAGATTTCTTACCGGGATGAAAATCTCGGTGCATGTGGCCGCCGAGTCGGCGATTGGGGAAGCCATAGAAAAATATTATCCCAGGAAGGACACCGCAAAGTCATCCGCAAAAGAGTCCAAGGCTACCGACAAAGAAATCCTGGAAATCGAGGACTTGAACAAAGTAATAGGCAGCGCCCTTGAAGATATAACATTTTATGAGGAAAAGGACGATAAGGACCTGCCCAAGGAAATTGATGCCCCTATCGTTAAGCTGGCTAACGGCATATTGATGAACGCCATAAAATCCCGTACGAGTGACATCCATATAGAACCCTCCGAGACGCTCCTCCGTGTGCGGTACAGGACGGACGGGGTGCTGCAGCCGGTGCTGAAGCTTCCGGTGAAGATTAAAAATGCCCTGACGTCGAGGCTGAAAATCATGTCCCATCTCGATATATCCGAGCGCCGGCTGCCGCAGGATGGCAGGATCAAACTCAAATTCGGCGCTGACCGGGAAATAGACTTCAGGGTCTCCACGCTGCCTACACTGTGGGGAGAAAAGATCGTTTTAAGGCTCCTCGACAAGTCAAACCTGCAACTTGATCTTACGAAGTTGGGATTCGATCAGAAACCCATGCAGGATTTTATGGATGCAATTGAAAAACCATACGGCATGATACTGGTCACCGGACCGACTGGAAGCGGCAAGACAACAACACTTTATTCCGCGCTCTCACAGCTTAACAAGCCGGGCGTGAATATAATGACCGCAGAGGACCCCGTGGAATACAATTTTTTCGGAATCAACCAGGTGCACATACGGGAAGATATAGGGCTGACTTTTGCTGCTGCACTGAGGTCCTTTTTGCGCCAGGACCCTGATATCATAATGGTGGGAGAAATAAGGGATTTCGACACCGCCGAGATCGCAATAAAAGCCGCCCTTACCGGTCATTTGGTTTTGAGCACTCTTCACACCAATGACGCGCCCAGCACCATTACACGGCTGATCAATATGGGCATTGAACCGCTTATGGTATCCTCCTCGGTTATTCTTGTTGTAGCGCAGCGGCTGGCGAGAAAGATCTGTCAGAACTGCAAGGAGGAACAGTCTGTTTCGGAAACAATCCTTCTTAAAACCGGTCTGAGTCACGAGGAAATACAGAATGCAAAATGTTATATTGGTTTAGGTTGTCCCGCGTGTAATAATTCGGGGTACAAAGGGAGAATAGCACTCTATGAGGTCATGTCGGTTAAAGATGAGTTAAAAGAACTCATCCTGCAGGGGGCATCCTCAGCCGATATCAAAAAGGAAGCAGTACGCCTTGGGATGTACACATTGCGCCGGAGCGGCATCCAAAAGGTGCTTGACGGGACGACCTCGATAGACGAGATACTGAGGGTCACTTTTGAAGACTAAAAAAACAGGCTATGGGCTATAGGTAATAGGTCATGGGATGTAAGTTGAATCTGAACGATTGCCTGAAACTTATGATCGAACTGGGTGCGTCGGACCTCCATATAACTACCGGCAGCCCTCCAAAGCTTCGGATTGTTGACCGGCTCGTACCCATTGACGGCTGCTCCGCTCTTACGCCCGACAATACCCGGGAACTCTGTTACAATGTGCTCACGGATTTTCAAAAAAACAAACTTGAGGAAAACAACGAGCTTGATCTGTCTTTCAGCATAAAGGGGTTGAGCCGGTTCAGGGCCAGCATATTTATGCAGAGGGGCGCTGTTGCCGGCTCGTTCAGGGCAATACCTTTCGAACTTAAATCATTCGGAGAACTCGGCCTGCCGGACATACTCGCCGACCTCGTAAAAAAACCTCATGGTCTCCTGCTGATCTCCGGTCCTGCCGGAAGCGGCACGTCAACAACAATGGCAGCAATAATTGACAGGATCAACTGCGAGCGTGAAGCGCATATCGTTACTGTCGAGGACCCCATAGAATTCCTTCACAGCCATAAAAAATGTTTGGTCAATCAGCGTGAAGTCAGTTCGGATACCGCCTCCTTCAGCAGAGCTCTAAAAAATATAATGCGTCAGGACCCCGATATCGTATTCATAAGCGAAATGCAGGACCCTGACACCATAGAGGCTGCCATAACCCTTGCAGAGACCGGGCATTTTGTCCTTGCAACGCTCCACACCAATTCGGCCCTTCAGACAATGCAGAAAATTACCGGCATATTTCCGCCTCAGCAGCGGGAGCAGATCCGAATACGGCTGTCGTCCGTTATTCAAGGCATATTGTCGCAGCGGCTGGTCCCTCTCGCTGACGGCAGCGGCAGGGTGGCGGCATTCGAAATCCTCCTGATAACACCTGCCGTCCAAAGCCTAATACGCGAAGACAAGCTTCAGCAGGTTTGTTCCGTAATGCAGGCCGGGCAGGGACGGTCCGGAATGCAGACGATGAACCAGTCCTTGTTTGAGCTGTACTCAAAAGGCCTGATATCCTCTGACGATGCGATCAATTGCTCCCCTTGCCCGCATGAAATGGTGCAAATACTGGCAAAGGGTTCGGCATCATGCGTGCAGAAAAATGCAAAAAGCTAAGCTCTTTGCCCTACATAACTGACCCATTTGGTCACTTGAAATTATTTTGTTGTAAGTGTACAGTTTAACTGTAACAATTAGCTTAAATCTGATAACCGGTGGGAGACGATGTTCAGAATAATTCCGGAACACCTGAAAAGAAATTTTTGCTATTATCTTTTTATTCTGTCCTTTTTGCTGCCATCCTTTATGCATCCTGAGGCAGGTTATTGCCTTCCCAACGACGAAGAAGATGATACCGCTACGATGGAAAGTCTCTTGAGTATGAGCATTGAAGACCTGATGAACGTCGAAGCCGTGACCGCCAACAAAAAACCTGTAAAGGTAGCTGATACGGCTGCAGCAATTTTTGTGATTACGCAGGACGACATTCGCCGTTCGTCGGCAACCACAATTCCCGATTTGTTGCGCATGGTCCCCGGACTGCAGGTAGCCCGGGTGGATGCCGTAACGTGGGCCATATCAGCCAGGGGCTTCAATAGCTCTTACTCTAACAAACTACTCGTCCTCGTTGACGGAAGGACAGTATATAATCCTTTATTCTCCGGGGTCTACTGGCATACCATAGATATGCCGATGGAGGACATAGAGC
>JBEKJD010000176.1:0-11240 GCA_050011415.1 Dissulfurispiraceae bacterium
AGAGCTTGCTTTTTTTATTTTGTAAGGGAGAAAATAATACAAAAGGGAGACTAAGGGAATACAGATGAATCAAAAACTAAACCAGGATCTGACGAGTCTCACCGATGTAACAAAGTTGGATATCCCGTCACTTCCGATTGTCGCCTTTAAAGTCATCGATATTTTGAGTAAAGAGTCCTCTAACACAGATGATTTGACAAGAATTATTTCTTTTGATCCGGTGTTTGCTTCTCGTTTGCTTAAGGTGGCCAATTCGCCGTATTTCAGTGGGTGCAATGCGGTGAGTTCGATCGAGGAGTCTATTTTGCGTTTAGGGTTTAAGACTGTGGGTGATATTCTTGTAATGGCAGCCTTGAAAGATCTCCGAAGGACTACCGATAAAATAGATTTAGGACTTTGGGAACATAGTACCGCTGTAGCGGTTGCCTGTAAGCTTATGGCCGAACAATTGGGCTATGACCGCTCTACCCAGCATCTTATTCATGGCTTGCTGCACGACATTGGCAAGATGGTAATGAATATCAACTTTAAAGAAAAATACACAATGGTAATTGACGAAGTGAGGTCTTCAGGCAAATCCTTTGAGGATGTTGAGTTTGAAGTTTTCGGTTTCACCCACTGCGGGATGGGTGACTATACGGCGAGAACATGGAGACTGCCTGGCGAAATCCGCAGCGCGATCTCGTTGCACCACAGAATTGCCTCTGAAATAGCTGACCGCAATGATATAAAGGACATATTACTGGTAAAGGCAGCTGATTATATCTGTTCCGAATTACGAATAGGTATCTACGACAACTTTGATTCAATACAGGAAGACCTGGAATTCATAGGATTGCCAAAGGCATCGGAGTTGGATAGTTTAAAGGCAAAAGTGGAGAAAGAATATTTGAAATATAAATCATTCATATTAGGAGAATGACCACTGAATACCCTTCAAGTGTAACCTTTATCTTTTCTCCCGCGACTACATACAAGCAGTGCTGAAGATATGCAGACACTGAAAAGTGGAAAGTCTCTGAAGCATTCTGCTAAATTACACAAATGCGCATACGACCGACAATTCGGACCATAATTTTGATAGCTATTGTGCTGTCTGTGATCAGTGCTGGCGCGTGGTTACTGCGCGCCAAAGGCGGCAAAGGACTGATTTTTCGCACGGCAGCGGTCAAACGCGGCGACCTTGAGGCCACTATCAGCGCAACTGGCTCGATAGAGCCGGTGGTAGTGGTGGATGTGGGCGCCCAGGTTTCCGGTATTATAAGCAACTTTGGTAAAGACAAATATGGGAAGATGATCGATTACAGTTCGCCTGTTGAAGCAGGCACGGTACTGGCGAGAGTTGATGATTCGCTTTATTCCGCTGCTGTAGAAGCTGCGAAGGCCCAGTTGCAGCAGGCCATAGCCAACAATATCAGCGCAAATGCCAATGTCCTTCAGATGAAGGCGCAGTTGCTCCTTGCACAGCTGAACTGGGACAGGGCGCAGAAGCTCGGCCCATCCGATGCGCTGGCGAAAAGCGCTTATGACCAGTACCGGTCGACTTACGAGGTTGCCAAGGCCAACCTTGCCGCCTCTGAGGCGGCAGTGGAGCAAACGAAGGCGGCAATCGCGCTGGCGAAGGCCAACCTCAACACCGCGCAGGTGAATCTGGGATACTGTACCATCAAATCTCCGGTCAGGGGTGTGATTGTTGACCGGCGGGTAAATATCGGACAGACTGTTGTGTCGAGTATGAGTGCCACCAGTCTGTTTCTCATTGCGACGGACTTAAAGAATATTCAGGTTTGGCTCTCGGTCAATGAAGCCGATATCGGCAGCATTTCGACAGGTCAGCCCGTGACTTTTACTGTGGATGCGTTTCCTAACCGGGTATTCCATGGGCAGGTCGGAAAAATCAGACTCAACGCTACTATGACTCAGAATGTTGTCACGTATACTGTCGAGGTCAACACAAGAAACGATGACGGCAAACTGTTGCCCTACCTGACTGCAAATGCAAATTTCAATATCGGCCACAGGAACGGCGTGCTGTTAGTTCCAAATGCAGCATTGCGCTGGTCCCCCCTGCCAAACCAGATCGCGCCGGAAGCCAGGGTCAAGTCCCGCGGTCAGGCCGGACCATCGAGGGAAGGGGCGCATGGCGCCGGCGGCGCTACGCAGGTCCGAGGGACCATTTGGGTGGCACAGGGCAAATTTGTCCGGCCTGTACATGTTAACGTTGGGATGACTGACGGCATAGTAACTGAAGTTGAAGGCAGGGATTTGGCAGAAGGCCTGCAAGCCATTGTCGGAGAAACTACGACGGAAAACAATGCCGGCCCCGGTATGGATCGGAGTCCCTTCACGCCTCAAATTCGCGGGGGAAAGCGCTAAGAGCGATATGGATTTGATCGAATTGCACGATATTCGCAAGACTTACCATCTTGGCGAAGTTGATGTGCCGGTGCTTATGGGAGTGTCGTTGAACGTATCACGCGGCGAATTAGTGGCCCTGATGGGGACGAGCGGCTCAGGCAAAAGTACGCTCATGAATATTGTCGGCTGCCTGGACCGCCCGACTGCAGGCGAGTACTGGTTTGACAGCAGGGAGATTTCGGGTCTTAATGCAAGTGAACGGGCGAGGCTGCGAAACCGCATGATCGGGTTCGTTTTCCAAACCTTCAATCTGCTGCCCCGCACCACAGCGTTGGAGAACGTCATGATGCCCCTGATCTATGCGAGGGAGAACCTGACTGAGAATCAAAAGAAGCAGCGCGCTGCCGTGTTGCTTGAAAAAGTCGGGTTGGCCGACCGGCTTTATCACCTCCCGTCTCAGCTTTCAGGCGGCCAGCAGCAGAGGGTGGCTATCGCACGGTCGCTGATCAACTGTCCGCAGGTGCTCCTTGCCGATGAGCCGACCGGCAACCTCGACTCGCGTACCAGCGGGGAGCTCTTGCAGATGTTCCGGCAGCTTAACAGCACTGACGGCATCACTATTATCCTTGTCACCCACGATCCCGGCGTTGCGCAGCATGCAAGGCGGACTGTTCACATCAGGGACGGCCTGATAGAGAAAAGTACCGGTATATCCGGACCCCGGGATGACGCATGAATTGGTATGGCATCCTGAAAACGGCCCTGAATGCCCTTCGACGCAATGTCATGCGGACCATGCTTACTACCCTTGGAATTATCATAGGCGTTGCGGCGGTCATAACGATGACGGAGCTTGGCAACGGCGCGACCATCTCTATCCAGCGAATCATGTCCAGCATGGGCGCCAACACTCTTGTAGTCATTCCAGGGGCCACCAGTGTCAGCGGCGTCAATATGGGATTCGGCACCATAATGACCTTGACTCCGCAGGACGCGGATGCGATCAGGAAAGAGGCCCCATCTGTCCGCAATGTGGCGCCGATAGTGCGTGCGAGGACGCAGTTGGTATACGGCAACCGCAACTATGTCCCGACTTATCTGTACGGTACTACTCCTTCATTCCTTGACATTCGGGACTGGACTGAGCTGGACAGCGGTGAACCATTCACCGAGCATGATGTCCTCAACATGAATAAAGTTTGTCTGATAGGTCAGACAATCGTAAGACAGTTGTTCGGCGGAGAATCGCCTATAGGCAAGGAAATCCGTATACGGAATGTGGCGTTCAAGGTCGTTGGCGTATTGCGTGCAAAGGGAGCGAACATGATGGGGATGGACCAGGACGATGTCCTCCTGGCGCCGTGGACTACCATCAAATACAGGGTAGTGGCTTCATCGCTTTCCGCTGCCAATCAGAGCACGACGAACACATCTAACGTTACCGAAGCCAATTCGCTTAGTCAGACATATCCCAATCTCCAGCAGAACCTCTACCCTGTTCCTTCTGCCACAGAGCAGACCGACACGCCGCGTCAAATCCGGTTTACGACCGTGGACCAGATACTGACCGACGCCAAGTCCGCAGTCCAGGTCCCTTCTGCTATGCAAGAGATGACTGAACTGCTTCGTGAGCGTCACCATATTCAACCCTCTGATCCGGACGATTTCACCGTGCGCGATATGACCGAAATTACCAAGGCGATGAGTTCTACTACGGAGTTGATAACCAAACTCCTGTTATGCGTTGCGATGATCTCGCTTATTGTCGGCGGCATCGGCATCATGAACATCATGCTCGTTTCAGTCACGGAACGAACTCGCGAGATCGGCCTGCGCATGGCTGTCGGCGCGGCGCCGCCGGACATCCTGCGGCAGTTTTTGACAGAGGCTGTAATTCTGTGTCTGATAGGCGGCACTATGGGTATAATACTGGGACGCGGCGCTTCTCATATCGTAACAGCGGTGCTGCATTGGCCTACAGCGCCCTCGGTGGGCGCGATCGTGGTTTCAGTGGTAGTGTCTGCCAGTGTGGGCGTCATTTTTGGTTTCTATCCGGCATGGAAAGCTTCCCGGCTCGATCCCATCGATGCCCTCAGGTATGAGTGATATGAATTTGAACAAACAACGGTATTATGTGGCTGTCTTGATTGCCGCCTGTTTGGCTGTGGTTATGCTAAGCGGATGCATGGTCGGGCCGGAATATCACCCGCCTCAGCCTGCAGAGGCGCCTCCTGCATGGGAGGGAGTGTCAAAGGTTCCCTCCCATCAACCGAATCAACCGTATGTGGCCACTGCGCAGCCTGCTGACCTTACTCAGTGGTGGAGACAGTTCAACGACCCAATATTGAATGAACTGGTTGAGGAAGCGGTCAAGGCTAACCTGGACCTTAAAATTGCCGGGGCGAGCTTGCGCCAGGCCCGTGCCTTACGCGGCATAGCCATTGGGGGTCTGTGGCCGTCTGTTGCCGCGTCAGCCGGTTTTCAGCGATTACACGAGGCAGCCACTGTGTCCGGGAATTTGCAGAAGAATCTTTATCAGGCCGGTCTGGATGCAGTGTGGGAACTCGACCTGTTCGGGGGCATACGCCGCAATGTCGAATTTGCAGGAGCCAACGTTCAGGCCTCAATCGAGAACATACGCGATGTCCAGGTCAGCCTTATTGCCGAAGTGGCGCTTGATTACATCCAGCTCCGCGGTTACCAGCGGCAGATTGTGATCGCACAAAACAATCTTAAAGCCCAGCGGCATACAGCCGATATTACCCATAGACTATTGGACGTGGGTTTCGACAGCGCACTCGATGTTGCCGAGGCCGAATCCAATGTTGCTATGACGGAATCTCAAATCCCGGTCTTTGAAACATCTGCGCAGCAATCCATTTATGCCTTAAGTGTGCTGTTGGCTCAGCCACCTGCGGCTTTGCTCGAGAAATTGTCGCTGTCAGGCGGCATACCCCGAGTGCCTGCGAAAATCCCTGCCGGCCTGCCGTCGGAATTGCTGCGCCGCCGGCCGGACATCCGGCGGTCAGAGGCGCAGCTTCATGCTGCCACGGCCCAAATCGGTGTTGCTGTCGCACAGCTTTTTCCGTCTTTTTCCCTGACCGGCACAGTTAACTGGCAAAGCAACCTGCTTAGTACCTGGTGGACAAATGCCGGCCGCTCCTCCTCCTTTGGTCCGTCAGTGAATTGGCCGGTTTTCCAGGGCGGGGCCACTATATCCAACGTGCGTTTGCAGGAGGCGCTGCGCGACCAGGCATTCATCACGTACCAGAAAACAGTCCTTGCAGCGTTTCAGGATGTCGAGAATGCTTTAATTGCATTTAACAAGGAGCAGGAGCACCGCAAGTCGCTCAATGACGCAGTGGTCGCCAACCAAAAGGCTGTGGATCTGTCGTTGCAGCTTTACACTGAGGGCCAGGTGGCTTTCCTGAATGTTCTCGAAGCCCAACTTTCGCTTTACACCTCACAAAACGCTTTAGTGCAAAGCGAGGATAATATCGCAACCGATCTCGTCGCTCTCTATAAAGCCCTGGGCGGCGGTTGGGAATAAAACCGGAATACCGGACAGGCAATGGGTTATAATAAAGCTGATAATGGGTAAAGCAATGCGGTGCACATTTGACGACGTAAAACGCATACCTATATTTTCCGGGTTAGACGATAAAGACCTTCAGGAGTTGAGCTCGTGCCTTGTCATGCAGCATTACTCAAGAAAAAAAGAAATATTTTCAGAAGGAGATGAGCCGGACTGGTTTTACATTGTCATGACCGGAAAAGTGAAAGTGACCAAGATATCCGGCGATGGAAGGGAGATCATAATGGAAGTCATATCCCCCTGCGATTTTTTTGGAGGTTTCGCTGTTCTGAAAGGTTTTCCGTTTCCGGCCAATGCAGTTGCCATGGAGGATTCCGAAATTCTAAAACTTTCGCGGAAAGACCTGCTCAAGGTAATAGACCGCTTCCCCTCTGTGATGTATTCTATTACTTCGAGCCTCGGGGAAAGGACGAGAGGCCTCCACGAAACATTGAAGAACATTGCCCTTGAGCGGGTGGAATCCCGCATTGCCTCCCTTCTCATAAAGCTCGCTGACAAAACCGGCGACGGGGTCCATGCCGGCGAGACTGTTATAAACATGCGCATCACCAAGCAGGACATGGCTGAAATGGTCGGAACTACTGTTGAGACGGCGATAAGGGTCATGAGCCGGTTCAGGAAGTCAGGGTTTATAGCAGACAAAAACGGGCGAATCGCTATTAAAGATATGAAGGCCCTGAAGGCGTTAATATGACAACCACATTAACGCCTTCTTATTTGTTACCTTAAACCCACGCCTCCTGCAATATCTCTCCTTGCATACCTACCACCAAATACTTAATAGGCACCTTTCTGTTGGCTTTCTGCGCGGCCTTGTTTATCTTCGCATCTTCGATAAGACTCTTTATTTTTTCAACATAAATATCCTGCTCCGCATCCAGCTTGGGACAGGCGATAGCCAACGACTTTCCTTTCAGGTAATCGCTGTGGAAATTCCCGAGCGCATAGGCTACGCAATCAGCTGACAGCAGCACATCCGCGCCCTGAAAATAAGGCGCCAGCGGCGAGACCAGGTGCAACTGCACAGGCCACTGCCTGAGCTGGGATTTTACTTGAACAGCAGGCGCATCGTCCTGCGCTTCTTTTTCCTGGAAATAAACCATTTTAGATCCGGGACATCCTTCGAATGCCATTTTACTTTACCTCCTCATATTTATATTTCTCTTCCAGTGTTCTTACAAATGACTCCTGTTTTTCACTCACATCCCTGAACTGACTGTCGACACTTGTAAACCTGCTGAACAGCCGGCCTATCTGAGAGGTCGACAGATTCCTGTCCATCCATGGATAAAGCACCTCATCCTCTCTCCTGATATGGCCTGTCAGAAGCTCTCTGTACCCCATAAAGTGTTCCCGCACCGACACGTTATCAGCTGTCACCAGCGCATCAAGAATAGCTTTCACATGGCCCCGGCCTATCCTGTGGTCCTCATTGAAGACTTTCACCATCTCCAGATTCTCGTCGAACTCCTTAAAAAGGATGTCCTCTTCCTTTGCGTGATGATACCTGTCAGCATAAGAGCGGATAAAATCAATTGTGCCCAGGACCAGCGCTCTGTCCTCAACCCGTGACACATCCAGGTCCTCGATGATGACAGGGATCATGGCCAGCACTCTTTTTATAACTGTATGCTCATACACCAGCCCTTGCATTGGGGGAGAATACTTTATTTCCTGAGGCACTGCAGAACAGCACTTTCTCTGCATTGCGGGTATTTTTATATCTCTGTCAGGGTATATGACCCTGCTGATCCTTGCCATCAATACCCTTTCATCTTCAGGCGGCAGGTTATGTACCTGAACGATATCCTTTAAAAGACAGGTACCGACCCCGCACAGGGTGCAGCCTATATGATACTCATCGAGAATGGCGCCTATTGCCGGGAATTCCGTGATAACTTCTTTAACGCCTCTGCTTAGATATTTTTCCATAGCACCTCTCCTTTTTTGTTTTATTCTCTCTCATGATTTAAGTTTACAACGGGAGGGATTGGAGGTGTTATGATGCAAATCATAGTCAGACAGGATTGGGAAATAAAAAAATCGGGGCGAGAGGATTTGAACCTCCCGATAAAACGATAAATGGGACGGTTGCCCCATTTACACTGCCATAGCTACTCTCTTTAAACTGCTCTTTTATGTACCATCTTGCTTTTAAAGCAGGACGGCTTTTTACTTGCAAACTTATACCAGTCAGTCTTTTTGTCTTTTGCTGTCACTTCCTTGAAACCTTTTTTTTTCAGAAATTCGAGAATCTCTTTTTCTGTTAATTTACCCTTAA
This sequence comes from Dissulfurispiraceae bacterium, assembly GCA_050011415.1. Classification (GTDB taxonomy): domain Bacteria; phylum Nitrospirota; class Thermodesulfovibrionia; order Thermodesulfovibrionales; family Dissulfurispiraceae; genus JADFXI01. Next base: position 8,235 of record JBEKJD010000176.1, read on the forward strand.
CCATTTTATAAACCTCTCTCTGTAAAATTCGTAATTCTGTTCTATATCGTCAATCGCCATTGTGAACGCCATACTGTTACTAAGATAATAATACCATACCTTGCGGTCGCTTATTACATGTCCTTCTGTGTCCAGTGTGTCCTTGTGAGGGCAGCCATGCGCGCTATCATACCGTATTACCTCATATCGGCTCCCATGAATATCACATAAAAGCTTTACAACAAAGCTTGCGACTTCTCCCTGATCGGTTCTATATTCGACAAAAATAGTATCCTCGTTTGTGATTCTATAAAAGAAGTTTCTATCCATGAAGAAGTAGCCTACGTATGAAGAAACAGGAAATAAAAAAATCGGGGCGAGAGGATTTGAACCTCCGACTCCACGGTCCCGAACCGTGTGCGCTACCAGGCTGCGCTACGCCCCGAATCAATCCGAAGATGAGAACTTGTGAAGGTGGGAAGGTGTGAAAAAACCGAAGGTGCGAAGATGAGCAAAATCCCATCTTGACAACTTCTCATCTTCACAACTTCTCACGTTCTCACCTTCATTTTTTTAAATGTTCTCCACCATCTCCCATACGCCGCAGGGACAGATGCCTGCGCAGAAGCCGCAGCCGATACATTTGGCCTCATCGACCACATATTCATAGGCCCCGCCTTCATGTTCGATTCTGCTTATGGCCCCCCAGTAACAGGTGGCCTCGCACATATGGCAGTCGCGGCAGGTGGCGCATGACATGCATTTATTTGCTTCCTTTTCAGGCTGGAAGTCTCCGGTGCAAACATCATAATATTCTTTTTTGATGCGCTCATAAGGGATGACCTGTTTGATCTCGGGCTGGCGCGGCGCGTGCATCAACTGGTAGTGGATGGTCTCCGCGGCGAGTCTCCCCTGTCCGATGGCGTGGGTTACAAGCCCCAGACCGATTGCATCACCAATTGCAAATACTTTGACATCAGAGGTCTGGCCGATCTCGTTGACCGCGACCCAGCCTCTCTCAGTGTGGATGCCCTGCGGCAGAAAGTCGAGTATAGGCGTGTCACCAACTGAAATGACCACAAGGTCTGCGTCGAGTGATGAGCCGTCCCTGAAATAGAGTTTTTTCTCCTCATTGCTGTACCTGTCGGTGAATTTGGGCCATAGGATTTGAGTTCCCTTGGCAATTGCGGTATCCATTTCCTTGCCGAATGCCGAGGGCTTTTGGATGTCTACTGCTGTCACAGAATCGGCGCCGTAATTGTATGCCTCGGAAGCCACATCCATTCCCACATTGCCTGCGCCTATTATCACTACTTTCTGCCCTCTCAGGTCCGGAAGCCTCTCGCTGTTGATGTTCCTGAGAAAGTCATAGGCGGCCACTGCGTGCTCAGAGCCGGGGAAGGCAATGATCCTCGGTTCATGAGCGCCTACGGCAATCACAACAAGTTCGTGGTCATTATAAATTTCATCGAACTTGTTCCGGTCTATCTGCGTGTTCAGATGGACGTTTACACCGAGTTCGCTGAAACGGGAGAGTTCTTTTTCCAGTATTGCGTGGGGCAGGCGCTCTTTAGGAATGCAGAGTTCTATCTTGCCGCCCAATTTGCCTGTTGATTCGTAGAGATCAACCGTATGCCCCTTTAATGCAAGCTGCCATGCAGCACTGAGGCCGGCGGGCCCTCCGCCGATGACTGCAACGGCATGGCCAGTGGGTTTCTCTTTTTTGGGAGCGGGCAGATCCAGGGCAAGACTTCCCAGCTTATCGATCTGCAAAGGCTTGTCAATCCGGCCCCTGGTACAGCTCTGCATGCAGAGGTTGGGACATATCTGTCCGCACACTGTTGCAGGAAGAGGGCTGTAACGAAGTACCAGTTCAAGGGCCTCCTGGAGCAGACCCTGCCGTATCAGTGTCGCCCTTTTGTGAGATGGAATACGGGTCGGGCATGCATAAACGCAGGGTGGATTATATTTTTCATTTGTCCATATCGGTTTATTGCGCCTGTCGGCTCCGGTAGTGATATAAGGGAGCAGAGTGAGTTCATGATCGAGATATTCAGCAAAGACGCCGCCAGGTCCGGTCTCCTTTTCCCACATGTTCTTTCTGAAATCGGTGGTTGACATCTTAAACCACTTTCTGGCCCGTTTCTCTTGTGGTGTATAGGCCATGAGTTTCTTCCAGTCTGCGGCTGAGTGCGTCAACTCGTCGTAGTAGGACATCCGGCCAATGGCTTCGAGGTATGGCTTCATATTGGTCTTGAGCCATTCCCAATCTTGCGGCGCCAGGTCGAGGAGTTTCACGTCCTTCTCACTGTATCCCTGTATCGGACCGCGGAAATAGATAGTGCCGCCCACCATTCCCACGCACGGGCGGTAACCGAGTATATTTTCAGGGTTTCTGGAATTGATGCCGCATACCACCGCAATGCCGCCGGCTTTGAACTCGGCAAAGGAATCCCCCACATTCCTGAAGTACCAAGACTGGGGAGGATCAAAGCGGGGATTCTGCTTTGTCATGGTGTCGCACCGTGCTCCGCCGCTTCCCTGCACATACAATACGCCCTGGGCAGCGGCATTGAAGGCGCCGTTAGTGACATCTCCAAGCACTGTTATCTTTGCTCCGCAGTTGAGCCATCCTGCATCATCGGAGGCACTCCCCTTTACGAGAATCTCAGTGCCCGGCATTCCCATACTGCCAACCCGTTGACCGGATGTGCCTTCGACCGTAATTATTACTTTATCGCCTTTCGGCCAGATCCTGCCGCCTATGCCGTGCTGTCCATCAGCTATTATGCGAAGTTCTCGTGTACCGTCGTGCACCGCCTGCTGTATCTGTTCTTCAAGTATGCGTGACGGAACCCTGTTGCCGTTCACAATACCCTTTATAATAGTAATGCCGTTGCCCGCTTCTCTGGAGGACGCAGCAGTCTTGACTTTTAACTTCTTACTTTTAACTTTTAACTTTTCCTTCTTAGCACGCATAACTTATCCCCAATCTCTCTGCCATTGCTTTATCGTCAATGCTCAATC
>JBEKJD010000177.1:0-6764 GCA_050011415.1 Dissulfurispiraceae bacterium
TTTCCAAAGGATTGCCGATATGCTGACTTGAATTCAAGTCGACACCACAAAAATGATCTGAAAAAGTATTGGTATTCATGTTGTTATATACTATGTTTATCACTTTAACCGGACACTAATGATTCCAATGTACAGATAATTCTTCCGGCACTTGAGCACGTACACACACCAGCTTTTGTTATTTGATTCGCCCATAGGGTTATAAGAATCATAGTACGTTTGGATTTAAAAGCGCTAAGATAATTTTAATGTATCAGCGAGTGATCTGACCGCATCTACAGACTTTTTAAAATCATTTTCTTCCTGGTCATTCAAAGTCAGCTCAATGATCTTCTCAACACCTTTGCCGCCAAGCACCACCGGGACTCCGGTACAGACAGCCCGTGCCCCGTATTCGCCGTTGAGATATGTTGCACACGGGAGCATTCTCTTTTCATCATTGATGATGGCCCTGACCATCTGGTATGCTGACGCGGCAGGAGCGTAGTAAGCGCTCCCGGTCTTCAGCATGGATACTATTTCAGCACCGCCGTTCCTTGTTCTCTGGACCAATGCATCAATACGCTCCCTGCTCAACAACTCAGGGAGGGAGACCCCTTTGACCGTCGTGAACCTGGGCATGGGGACCATCAAATCTCCGTGTCCTCCAAGCACGAGCGCCTCAACATCCTGGGGAGACACCCCTACCTCCCATGCGACAAAAGTCCTGAACCGCGCAGAATCGAGGACCCCGCCCATCCCAACCACCCGGGCCGGATCAAAACCCGAAACTTTCAGGCTCAACTGTGTCATTACATCCATGGGATTGGTAACGATGACGATGATTGACCTGGGGGACAGCTTCGAGGTCTTTTCCACAACATCGGAAATAACTTTTGCATTGGCTAACAGAAGGTCATCCCTGCTCATCCCCGGCTTTCTTGCCAAACCGGCGGTCACAACAATGATATCCGAATCAACGGTAGGGGAATAGTCGTTTGCGCCGGTAATGGTTGATGATGACCCCCACAGCGGACAAGCCTCAGAGATGTCGAGGGCCTTGCCCTGGGGGATTCCCTCTGCAATATCGCAGAGCACGACGTCTGCGCTCCCGTCCTGAACTATCATCTGGGCCAGGGACGAGCCCACATTGCCTGCGCCGGCTACTGTGACTTTCTTTTTCATTAGTCTCTCCTTTTAATTATGAATTACGAATTATGAATTACGAATTGTGGAAAAAAGATGATACTCATTTATTCCTAATTCTTAATTCGTAATTATTTGTTTTATAAATTCCCTGTTCAGTTTTGCAATGAACTGTACTTTAATCCCTTTTGGACATACCGCCTGGCATTCGTAGTGATTGCTGCAATTGCCGAAGCCTTCCTTAAGCATTGCATCGGTCATCATGCATACACGCTGCGCCGCCTCGGTCTTTCCCTGAGGCAGCGTCGCAAGGTGCGCTACTTTTGCCGCGGTAAAGAGCATCGCGGAACCGTTCGGGCAGGCGGCCACACAGGCCCCGCATCCTATGCACTCCGCGGCATCCATCGCTGAATCGGCATCGGACTTCGGGACCGGAACCGCATTTGCGTCAGGAACACCGCCGGTATGGACCGAAATGTAACCACCGGACTGCATGATCAGGTCAAGGGCGCTGCGGTCTACAATCAAATCCTTTATCACTGGAAAAGCCTTTGCGCGCCATGGTTCAATATAAATGGTATCTCCATCCATGAAGTGCCTCATGTGGAGCTGGCATATTGTTGTCTTCTCCTGAGGTCCATGGGGAACACCGTTTACCGCCTGCGAGCACATTCCGCAGATACCTTCGCGGCAGTCGTGGTCAAAGGCTATAGGCTCTTTGCCGCTTCTGATCAGTCCTTCGTTAACGACGTCGAGCATCTCAAGGAAGGACATGTCAGGGCTAATGTCCTTTGCCGGGTATTCCTCAAGATGCCCCGGCGCATCCGGACCTTTTTGCCTCCAGACATATAGTGTCAAATCCATTATTGACGCCCCCGGAAAAAATCGGAAATCAGACGGTTTCGTAAAAAGTTCATAGGCAAGGCGCGCAAATCCTGAGGAATGAGGCGTACTTTGTGTACGCCGCAGTGACGAAGGATGCATCGCAACGCAGCATATGGACTTTTTACGAAACCGTCCATTACTTGTAACTCCTGACGGCAAGTGGAACGTTCTCGAATGAAAGAGGTTCCTTATGCAGCTCCGGTTCCGAGCCAGGGCCTCTGTACTCCCAGGCCGCGATATAACTGAAATTCTTGTCGTCGCGCACGGCCTCGCCTTCCGGCGACTGGTACTCTGTGCGGAAATGGCCTCCGCAGGACTCATTGCGGTTAAGGGCATCCCGCACCAGGAGTTCGCCGAACTCAAGGAAATCAGCCACGCGGCATGCTTTTTCGAGTTCCTGGTTCAGTTCAGCTTCGTTTCCTGTGACCCGGACGTTCTCCCAGAATTCTGCGCGGAGTTGAGGAATCAGTTGGAGGGCATTTGTCAGGCTCTCGCGGCTGCGCGCCATCCCTGCATTCTCCCACATGATACTGCCGAGTTCGCGATGGAACTCGTTCACAGTCCTTTGCCCGTTTATGGAAAGGAGCCTCTTAATGAGCGTTTCGCTCTCTTCCATCGATTTTATGAATTCGGGACTGCCGGTATTTGCTTTGCCCGGCTCTGTCTGTGCGAGATAGTTTGCGATTGTGTAAGGTATTATGAAATACCCGTCAGCGAGTCCCTGCATCAGTGCGCTTGCGCCAAGCCTGTTGGCCCCATGGTCGGAAAAGTTGGCCTCACCTAACACAAAGAGACCCGGGATATTGCTTTGCAGATTATAGTCAACCCAAAGGCCGCCCATAGAATAATGAGGCGCAGGGTAGATACGCATAGGCTGTTCATAGGCATTTTCTCCGGTTATCTTTTCGTACATCTCAAAGAGGTTCCCATAGCGCTCGCGTATCCTGTCTTCGCCGATGCGCCTGACAGCGTCCGCGAAATCAAGATAGACGCCGCGACCGCTCACTCCTGCCCCGCGGCCTTCATCACAGACTTCCTTGGCTGCCCTCGATGAAATGTCGCGAGGAGCAAGGTTGCCGAAACTCGGGTACTTGCGCTCCAGGAAGTAGTCTCTCTCATCTTCGGGTATCTCATGCGGAGCGCGCCTGTCTCCCCTTATTTTTGACACCCAAACCCTGCCGTCGTTCCTGAGCGACTCGGACATCAGCGTGAGCTTGGACTGGTGGTCGCCGGTCACCGGTATGCAGGTCGGGTGTATCTGCGTGTAACAGGGGTTTGCAAAAAAGGCCCCTTTCTTGTAAGCCCTGTATGTTGCGGTCACATTGCTTCCCATAGCATTAGTTGAAAGATAAAAGACATTCGTATAGCCGCCTGTGCAGAGGCAGACCGCATCGGCTGCGTAAGTTTTAACAACTCCTGTCACAAGGTCGCGCACTGTAATACCTTTTGCCTCGCCGTCAACAATTACGAGGTCCAGCATTTCTGTGCGGGTATGGAGTCTTACCGTCCCTGCCTTTATCTGACGGGAAAGGGCTGAATATGCGCCTAACAGCAGTTGCTGGCCTGTCTGACCCCGCGCATAAAACGTCCGTGAGACCTGGGCCCCGCCAAAGGAACGGTTGTCGAGATATCCTGCATAGTCACGCGCAAAGGGCACCCCCTGGGCCACACACTGGTCGATGATGTTGTTGCTCACCATCGCCAACCTGTATACGTTCGCTTCGCGGGACCTGAAATCTCCTCCCTTAATCGTGTCATGGAAGAGCCTGAAGATGCTGTCGCCGTCATTCGGATAGTTTTTGGCCGCGTTTATGCCTCCCTGTGCAGCAATGCTGTGAGCACGGCGGGCGCTGTCCTGGTAACAGAAGGCATCAACGTTATAACCGAGTTCTCCCAATGTCGCAGCAGCCGACGAGCCGGCAAGACCGGCGCCCACGACGATGATCCTGAATTTCCGCTTGTTTGCAGGATTCACCAGCTTCATTTCCCGGAGATGTCTGTCCCATTTTTCAGCAAGAGGGCCGGATGGGGATTTTCCGTCAAGGATCATTGTAGAAGCCCCGCAAGGATGACCAATGGAAAAGCCGCAAAGCCGAGAAAAATGATTATCGCGGCAAGCGTCCCGCCTTTCCTGATCGCCGGGAAAGTTTTTTCGCTATTCAGTCCTATTGTTTGAAATGCACTCTGGATGCTGTGCGACAGATGGAGGCCGAGTGCAAACATGGCGCATATATACACGAGGGAGATAAAAAAATTCCGGAAGCTGAACACCACCATCGTGAATACGTCAGGGCGACCCATTGCATCCAGATGGCTTATAGCCGAAATATCCGGGTTGGTCACCTGAAAGGTGAAATGAAGCAGGTGGTAGACAACGAACGCCACGATCAAAAGGCCTGTCCAGATCATGTTTCTTGAGGCAAAGGTGGTTTGGATGTTCCCATTCAACGCATACCCCTGTGGTTTAGCGGTCCGGTTTTCGAGGGTAAGTTGTATTCCGTAAAAGATATGCAAAGAGAACATGGCAAGCAGAGTCAGACGGAAGGCCCAAATAAGGGAACTGAACCGGTGAAGAGCTTTTGCATAGGCATTGATCCCGTCCGGGCCGTAATACATCGAAGTGTTCCCTAACAGATGCGCCGCAACAAAGGCGATCATAAAAAAGCCGGTGGCCGACATTATTAATTTTCTTCCAACGCTGCTTTTCAGCAAGCTCATATTTCGTCTCTCACTCTCCCCCTCTCCCGCCAGGGGAGAGGGGATTTTTAAAACTTACTCCTTAAAGACTAACACACTCGTCATCAACTTTCGCATAGCCGATACCCTTTAGAGCATCGGTTATCTCACCCAGGATTGCCGGATCATCGATTGTAGAGGGGACTTTATAAGCCTCACCATCGGCAATCTTCCGCATTATACCCCGCAGTATTTTTCCCGACCGTGTCTTTGGCAGTCTTTTTACAACCGCTGTTTCCTTATAACAGGCGATAGGGCCGATCTCGGACCTTATGAGTTTTGATAAGTCCTTCCTTATCTCTTCAGGGTCCTTCTTCACCCCTGCTTTAAGTACCACAAAACCGACCGGCAGCTGCCCTTTAAGATTGTCATTGGCGCCTATCACCGCACATTCGGCAACATCAGGATGGGTTGCGATGAGCCCCTCCATCTCGCCTGTTGAGAGCCTGTGCCCGGCGACATTGATCACATCATCGACACGGCCCATGACAAAGATATAGCCGTCTTCGTCCTTATACCCTCCGTCAGCCGTAAAATAATATCCGGGGAACATATTGCAATATGCCTCAAGATATCTGTCATCCGCATTCCAGAGCGTCGGCGAGTTTCCTGGGGGGAGGGGAAGTTTTGCCGCGATGATCCCCGTCTCGTTCGGCCCAACGCTTTTGCCCTCGGGGTTGAGGATATGTATATTATACCCCGGAACAGGCTTTGTAGAAGAGCCTGGTTTAATGGGGAACTCTTCGATCCCCATGCAGTTCGCCGTTATCGGCCAACCTGTCTCAGTCTGCCACCAGTGATCTATAACGTGTTTGTTAAGGAGATTGTGTGCCCAGTGGTAGGTGTCAGGATCAAGCCGCTCACCCGCAAGAAAGAGATATTTAAATTTCGACAGATCATACTTCTTTATATATTCACCGTTCGGGTCATCCCTCTTTATCGCCCTGAAGGCAGTGGGAGCGGTGAACAGGGTCTTGACGCCGTGCTCGGAAATGACCCTCCAGAAGGCCCCCGGGTTTGGGGTGCCTACCGGCTTCCCTTCATATAATACCGTTGTGCAGCCGGTAAACAGCGGAGCATATACTATATATGAATGGCCGACGACCCAGCCGACATCAGAGGCCGCCCAATAAACTTCGCGCGGGTGGGTGTCATATATATTCTCGACGCTCCATCTCAGTGCAACCGCATGACCTCCGTTGTCACGGACAATTCCCTTTGGGATGCCGGTGGTGCCTGAGGTGTAGAGTATATATAGAGGGTCGGTTGCTTTTACCGGTACGCAGTCGGCAGGCTCAGCCTTTGATACCAACGCTTCCCAGTCGATATCGCGGCCCTCTATAAGAGTAGCTGTAACAAATTGTCTCTGGAAGATTATGCATTTTTGAGGTTTATGCCTGGCCAATTCAATGGCTTTGTCGAGCATCGGCTTGTATTCGAGGATCCTGGCCCCTTCCTTCGAACCCGATGCAGTGATTACCACCTTTGGTTTTGCATCATCAATGCGTATCGCCAGCTCATGCGGAGCGAAACCTCCGAACACCACTGAATGGATGGCCCCCAGCCGGGCGCAGGCCAGCATGGCAATAGCCGCCTGGGGAATCATCGGCATATAAATAATGACTGTATCACCCTTTGTCACGCCGAGCAGCTTAAGCCCGCCCGCAAACCTGGCAACTTTGTCTAACAGTTCGCTGTAGGTGAATTTCTGGATAGTGTCGGTTACCGGGCTGTCATAAATGAGGGCGAGCTGGTTGGCCCTTCCGGCAAGCACATGCCTGTCAAGCGCATTGTAACATGTGTTGAGTTCTCCGCCGACGAACCAGCGGTAAAAAGGTTTTTTCGAATCGTCGAGGACCTTGTCCCATTTTTTATACCAGTCGATGGCTTCTGCCGCTTCTCCCCAGAAGGCCGCAGGGTCAGTTATACTCTTTTGAAAAATCTGCTCATACTTCCCCATGGTCAACTCTCCCTTTGAAAAAAAATTTTAAATGGTTTCGAAATCTGATACGCAACAT
>JBEKJD010000178.1:0-6735 GCA_050011415.1 Dissulfurispiraceae bacterium
GGATACCGATCCCCTTTGCAAGAGGGAAAAGCTCTTTTAACTCATGGAGCGCAGCATCGAGTCCTTTATCTCCTCCATACACAATATCCTTTTCCTGGAAGTCCGTGGTGATATGCATAGTGCCGAAGGTGTCTATACCGGTCTGGCCGTTATAGTAGTTTCTTCTGCCCCCCCAGCTGTATTGTCCGCATCCGATGGGGCCGTGGCTGATGGTGATCTGGTCTTTTACCGGACCCCATACCACACCCTTTGCGCCTGCAAAAGCACATCCCCTTACCGTCATGACGCCCGGCCTCGATTTTATGTTGGACTTGACCTGGCAGGTGCTGCACTGGCCTGTGGGATCATTGGCAGCCAGATGTTTTGCCCTGTCCTTTTTCGCTTTCTCCGGATAGGCATCCAGGATCTCTTCTATCATTTTTTGTGTATCTTTAATTGCCGTGCTCATCTTTCCTCCTTGCTCGCAGTTTTTCTTAGGCCAAGGCCTCTTCGTTCTCCAGTATCCCGAAGTCCATGAGCAGCGCTTCCAGCTCATCCATGCTCACGGGAGTTGGAATAACAAGGTCCCTGTTTTCCGCTATTTTCTTGGCCAGTGTCCTGTACTCGTCCGCCTGAGGGTGCTCAGGGGAATATTCAATGACCGTCATCCTCCTCAGCTCGGCCCGCTGCACCTGGTTGTCCCTTGGCACAAAGTGGATCATCTGGGTGTTAAGCCTCTTTGCAAGCTCGGAAATCAGTTCATATTCCTTATCGGTTTTTCTGCTGTTGCAGATAAGGCCGCCGAGCCTCACGCCGCCGCTCTGGGCATATTTAAGGATACCTCTCGAAATATTATTGGCGGCGTACATCGCCATCATCTCGCCCGAGGTAACGATGTAAATCTCTTTTGCCTTTCCCTCTCTCATGGGCATGGCGAAGCCTCCGCAGACCACATCGCCGAGGACATCATAAAAAACGAAGTCGGTGTCCGCCCCATACCCGCCGTTTTCCTCAAGAAAGTTGATTGCTGTAATCACACCGCGGCCGGCGCAGCCAACGCCCGGCTCAGGTCCGCCTGACTCGGCGCACCTGATGCCTCTGAACCCGGTAAGGAGCACCTCGTCAATTTCGAGGTCCTCCACGGTCCCGCGTTCCCGTGCAAGGTCCATTACAGTGGTTTGAGCTTTTGCATGAAGTATTAATCTTGTTGCATCCGCCTTAGGGTCACATCCAACTATCATGCACTTGTATCCTGCCTCTGAAAGACCTGCAACGGTATTTTGGGTTGTTGTAGATTTGCCGATGCCGCCCTTACCGTACACTGCTATCTGTCTCATAATTACCTCCTGTTATTTGTACTATTGATTTCTATTAAAGCAACTGCCGTGCCCGAAGTTGTTTTCCTTGAAAATCAAGGGAAAGTACAAAAAAGGCAGTAATGATAATAGAACAATTATGAAGCTAACACAACAAATTTGTAATAATATGTCAAGATGGTATTAAAAAAACTGCTTCAGCCGATTGACAAGCCTTCTATTACCGGCTACTATAAAATAAATAGCATCGGTCAGGCGGAGTGAAAAAAATAAGGAGGTATACGATGATGCGGATGCCGGTGCACAAATATAAGCAATACCCGGTTATGGACCTGCCTGACCGCAAGTGGCCGTCGAAGAGCATTATCCATGCACCGCAATGGTGCAGCGTTGATCTGCGGGATGGCAACCAGGCCCTGATTATACCTATGAATGTTGCCGAGAAGAGAGAGATGTTCGGCATGCTTGTCGATATAGGTTTCAGGGAGATCGAGGTCGGTTTCCCTTCGGCCTCGCTGACGGAGCATAACTTTCTTAGGACGCTGATTGAAGAGTCGATGATACCGGATGATGTAACTATCCAGGTTCTTACACAGGCGCGGGACCATCTTATCAGGAAAACATTTGAGGCTTTAAGGGGTGTCAGGAAAGCTATTATCAACATTTATAACTCGACGTCTGTGCTGCAACGGCGTGTTGTTTTCAGCATGGACAAGAAAGGTATTACAGAAATTGCCGTGAAGGCGGCGAAGCTGGCAAAAGAGGAAGCCGCAAGAATTGAGGGAGCGGAGATCCTGTACCAGTATTCGCCTGAAAGCTTTACCGGAACTGAAATGGAGTTTGCCCTTGAGATTTGTGAAGAGGTCACGGAAGTATTGCGGCCAACCCCTTCCACGCGTCTTATCCTGAACCTGCCTGCTACAGTCGAAATGGCGACGCCTAACGTGTACGCAGATCAGATAGAGTGGTTCTGCAGACACTTCAGCGCGATGGACCGCGTTATCATCAGCGCCCATGCGCATAATGACCGCGTGACGGCAGTTTCGGCCACAGAACTTGCCCTTATGGCCGGCGCGGAACGTGTTGAGGGCACGCTTTTCGGAAACGGAGAACGCACCGGCAATGTCGATATTGTTACTCTTGCCATGAATATGTTTTCCCAGGGCATATATCCCGGACTCGATTTCCATGACATTAACAGGGTCGTCGAAGTGTATGAGCGCTGCACAAAAGTCCCTGTCCATGTGCGTCATCCCTATGCAGGCGAACTGGTATATACTGCATTTTCAGGCTCGCATCAGGATGCTATAAATAAAGGTATGAGGGCCTACAATGAGGGAAAGCCGGAGCATTGGGAGGTGCCGTATCTGCCTATAGACCCGGCGGATGTGGGACGGACTTTCGAATCTATCATCAGGATAAACAGCCAGTCGGGCAAAGGGGGAGTGGCGTATGTAATGGAGAAAGAATACGGTTTTCAGCTTCCCAAAGAAATGCACAACGAGTTTGGCCGCATTATTCAGTCCATTTCCGACGCCACAGGCAAAGAGGTATTGCCCCAGATGATCATGGAGGCTTTTGAGAAAGAATATTTGCAGAGCGCAGGCCCGCTCTCGCTTGAATCATGCCGCGTAAAAGAGAGGCGTGCAAAAAAAGCCGGTCCTGCTTCCTCGCTGACGGAAGTAAAAGCAGCTGTGATGCTGCACGGCGAAAAACACGAGATTGAGGGAAGCGGCAATGGTCCAATCGATGCTTTCAGTAATGCGCTGAAGAAAGAACTGGGAATCGCCTTCGCACTGACCTCTTATCATGAGCATGCGCTTGAACAGGGATCTGATTCAAAAGCAGCGGCATATATAGGAGTCGAAGATGTCGGCAATGAATCATTTTTCGGGGTTGGGATCGATACTAATATCGATATCGCTTCTTTCAGGGCGATTCTCAGCGCCCTGAACAGAGCCCCGGCTATCATAAACAAGATCAGCCGTCATTGCTGCCGGGAGTAAAAGAAGTACTAAGCCTCTGGAACGCCTCCAATGGTCTCAACGATGACTTCAGCTATACCGAGCGCCTTTTCTGATATGTGCTCGACAAGCTCATCGCTGGTTGTGGATGTGGCGAGATTAAAGTAGCCGTATTTTTCGAGGATGCCGATGAGTTGTTCGCAGTTTATTTTCTTTTCATCATAAAGCAACAGGGCGCTGCCGGTGAGCGGGTTGACCTTCAGGGACAGAATGCCATTCAAATTCTTTATATTCTTTATGAACTCATCATTTTTTTTCGGGTTGTTGTGCAATATGGGAGTCCGTATTCTTAACCTGCCCGGCACTTGGTGAATGTAATATTCCATGGGTATCATTATAATCAAAAAAAATAAAAAAAGGTGTGATTGGGTAGCGGGGCAGGCTCAAAAACAGTAGTGATCAGTTTAGTTGTGTGCCAGGAAAAAGGAAATATAAAACTCCCCATTGATGCAGGTAACACCCCTGGAAAATTTCTAAATTGGTTTGACGCCAGACTTTTGGACACCTGCCTTTTGGACACCGCGTTGACATGTGCTCAATAAGACCGTATACTCAAGTAGTCGAAAGTAGCCTTATTGGAAGTCAATCATTCATTCCTTGACCGTCTCAAAATCACCTTCAAGAAGATCAATCGTTTAAGGGTTTCCATCCTTTTTAGTCCGCTGCCGTGGCTGTCGTGAGCACAAGCCGGCAGGGCGAAGCCCGTATGAAAAGTTTTTATCTGAAACAGAGTGGGGGTACATCAAAATGAGGTTTAATGGTAAGGGATTTTTCTGCGAGTTAATTGTTTTGGCTTTTATGATGTTGATGGTACACACTGTTGCTTTTGCAAGCAGTGGTAGCGATGCGTCATATTCATTGGCTGATTTAGCAGGCACATGGGAAATGAACTATTTGGAATCCCCTGGACCATTTTGGAGAAGAGGCCCATGGATAATCGGTTCCGACGGTTCATTCTCCGCTCCCTCCGCTATAGCATCAGATGGCTCCATTAAAACAGATTCTGGAACCCTTAGTATAACGACCGCCGGCATCATAACTGCAACGGGCAACCAGTCGTTTAGCTGTGCTATGGATTCGGGTAAAAGTATTATGGCATGTACGGATGGTGGCAACAATACTGGAATGGGCATTCTTACCAAGGAAGCTGCGTCATATTCAATGGCTGATTTAGCAGGCACATGGGAGATTAACTCTTTGGAGTCCCCAGGTCCCTTATGGAGAAGAGGCCCATTTACAATCGGTTCCGACGGTTCATTCTCCGCTCCCTCCGCTATAGCATCAGATGGCTCCATTAAAACAGATTCCGGAACCTTTAGCATCACGACCGGCGGCATACTGACCAACCCAACAGGCTCCCAGTCGTTCAGTTGCGCTATGGATTCGGGTAAAAGTATTATGGCATGTACAGAATCGAATCTTGGCAGTAGTAGTAGTGATACCGGAATGGACATTTTTACCAGGCAAGCTGCGTCATATTCAGTTGCTGACTTAGCAGGCACATGGGAGGTAAATCAGTTGGCGTCTCCTGGTCCAGCGTGGTATAGAGGCACAGCAATAATCGGTTCAGACGGTTCGTTGTCCGGCACGATAAACGCTTCAGATGGCTCCACCTCCACAGCCTCTGAAACCTTAAGCATCACCACTGACGGCATAATAACTCAAACGGGTGGTGATACGTTTAGATGCGCTATGGATTCGAGTAAAAATGTTTTTGTATGTACGGATGGTGGCACCAGCCACAGCACCAACAGCAACACCACAATGGGGATTTTTACCAAACAAGCTGGGTCGTCCAGTTCCACACAGAATACTCTTAATGTAAATACAGCCGGAACAGGAAGCGGAACAGTTGCAGCAAATTCCGGGACTATAAGCTGGAACGGTAGCACTGGAACAGCTTCCTACAGCAGCGGCACAAGTGTAACGCTGACGGCCACGCCCTCTTCTGCTTCAACATTCACAAGCTGGTCCGGTTGTGACAGCACGAGCGGCACCACCTGTACCGTAGCAATGACATCGTCAAGGAGCGTTACTGCGACGTTTGGATCATGTACATACACACTCAGCCCCACGAGCCAGTCGGTTGCTTCAACAGGAGGCTCCGAAAGCGTAAGCGTGACAACTTCGTCCGGCTGCCCATGGACTGCATCAAGCACCCTCAGTTGGGCCACCATCACATCCGGCAGCAGCGGAACAGGCAGCGGGACGGTAAATTACAGCGTGTCCGCCAACACCAGAACAAGCTCGCAAACAGGCAGCATCACCATAGCAGGGCAGACATTCAGCGTCATGCAGGCGGGGCAGACATCCGGCAACATTATCACGGTGGGAAGCGTAGGACTATTAAGAGCGGCGGCGTATTCCACGATTCAAGGCGGCTTCAACGCCTGCGGAAACGACAACATCATTGAGGTTGAGGCAGGCACATTCCCGGAAAACGACAATTTCAGCAGCAATGTGTCAACCACCCTCATAGGCGGGTATGACAGCGGCTTTTCAACTTTTAGCTCATACTCGACAATCACGGGGATGCTGATAATCAGCGGCGGGTCGGTGAGTGCCCAAAACATAATAATTCAACCATAATAATAAGACAAAGGAGAATAACAATGGAAAGGAATATTTTCTCAGGCACAAATACATTGAAGTCAGGCTGGGTGTCATTTTTATGCATGGCCGCTATGGCCCTTGTAATTTTTGCAAACCCTAAGCCTGCGCAGAGCACTGACAGGCTGATGGTTCAGGACTCAAGCGGGAATATTAAATTCAGCGCACGGGACGATGGCACTATGATGCTCAACAGCAATGCCTGGCCTGCTAATGCTCCGACGTGGGCTCTCATATACGGATCCTCAAACACTAACAGCAATTCCGGGTTGGCCATGGATTCTTACGGATCAAGTGCAACATTGGGCGGGGGCTTTGAATTCAGGTTTGCGAGGGGTACGCAGGCATCACCAACAGCTGATGAAAATGGAGACAGGTTGGGATTTTTCGTATTCTACGGATATGACGGGACAAACTTTCTGGGTTCCGCCGGACTGACCGCCAAAGTGGACGGCCCTGTCTCAACTGGCATTGTACCGGAAAAACTTACGTTTGAAACGCTTTCAACCGGATATCCGAGGCTCGAAAGAATGGTAATAACTTCAGCCGGCAATATCGGTATTGGCGGAGATACCGGCAGTGGTATCCCTGAGCCAACCAAACTCTTGTATCTGGCGGGCGGGGCTTATTCAGACGGAACCAACTGGTACAACGCGTCAAGCAGGGAATACAAGGAAAATATTGAGACACTGACAAGGGAGGAGGCTGACCAAGTACTGGACGGCCTCAGCCCCGTGAAATACAATTACAAGACAGACAAAGAGAACAGGCATGTAGGGTTTGTTGCAGAGGATGTTCCTGACCTT
>JBEKJD010000179.1:0-6713 GCA_050011415.1 Dissulfurispiraceae bacterium
AATTCCGCTTTACCTTCAAGTAATGAATAAAATTACAAACCATCTAATGCTTTTTTTCCTCCTGTTAGCTGCCGGTTCATGGCCGGCTATTTTATGTGCCGCCGGTCAGTCTTCAGCTGGTCACGCAGACGCGATCAGCTCGATTGAAGTCAGAGGACTCTTTTCTATTAAGGAGACTGAACTCCTTAACCTTCTTAATATCGGCAGGGGATCTGTTCTCGACAGGTCTATGTTAAGCTCCGGCGTCAGGCGCGCTTTTTTGACAGGCATTTTTGATGATATTACTGTTGAAAGCCCTGATCCGGACCATTCTGCAATTGTCGTAAAAGTTAAAGAGAAGCCGGTGATCGATTCGATTGAGGTAAAAGAGAACGGGCATTTTTCAACAGGCTTTATAAAAAAGCAGTTGAATTTTAAAACCGGAGATCGTTTAAACGGCCTTGCAATCAGGGAGGGTATTACAGAGGTTGAAGAAGCAATGCACAAAAGAGGTTTTACCGACGCCGGCGCCTCTTATGCGATAGTCCCTGTCGGTAAAAATAGTGTCTCAATAGAAATAACAATTTTTGAAGGGCCTCCCGAACTCATAAAACAAGTCATGATCTCCTCTCACGCAGAAATTATCAATAATTATTTAAAGCTTTCTGCGGGCGGCATTTTCGACCGTACAGAAATGGATGATTTCAGGAATAAGGTGATTCAGTATTGCAAAAAACAGAACTTTGTAGGCGCCTCCCTGTCATATAACTTTCGGAATGGAGTATTGACCATAAATTTTGACCCGGGTAAGAAACTCACTGTCACTTTCATCGGCAATACAGCGATTAAAACAGCCGAGCTTATCAAGGAGACGCCTTTTTTTGAGATTGGCAAGATCAATGATGATCTCATTGAAGAGACCGTGGCAAGTATAATATCGCTATACCGCCGGAACGGTTTCATTCTTGCACAGGCCAAGCCCGTTATATCTGCATCTCCGGAAAACATACAGCTTGAGATATTCATATTTGAGGGGGAGAGGTATAAGGTTGGGGCCATAACATTTGAGGGGGCCCATATTCCGCAGGAGAAGTTAAGGGACATTCTTGAAGCAAAAGAGGGCGATTACTACAGCCCTGATGATTTGGATGCCGATGGGGACAGGCTCACGGATTTTTATCACGCACTCGGCTACTTGTATGTTGAAGTCCACGAGCCGGACATAGTGACGCAGGACAATAGCGTCAGCATAAAATTTGTCATTAATGAGAAACAACAGATAAAAATTACGAATATTGAAATAGTTGGAGCAAAATTAATTTCCGACGTCGAGATACTGAAAATAATCCCAGCCAGGATCGGCAACCCTTATAATGAGTTTGATATTGCCGAGTCCCAGCGTAAAATTCTTGAGCTGTACAACAACCGCGGCTTTCTTGAGTGCAAAGTCCTTGTCGGTAAGGAAATTGCGGATGCTTCGTCAGTCGTCAGGCTTGTTGTAAATGAGGGCGCCATGACTCTCTTCGGCAAGAACATTATTATAGGCAATGAGAGGACGAAGCCGGAAGTGATCGAGCGGGAGTTCCTCCATAAAATGAACGAGCCCTTTGATTACAGCAAGCTGCTCAAGGAGAAACAGCATCTCTACCGACTCGGGCTTTTTTCCGATGTTGAGGTGAACCCATCTGCAAAAAGCGACAGTGAGCGGGATGTCCTCTATAAGTTCAGGGAGGCTGATGCAGGAACTATCGACTTCGGCCCTGGATACGGAGAGTATGAAAAATACAGGGCTTTCCTCGAAGTGAGTTACAGAAATCTTTTCGGCATGGACAGGCAGGCCTCTTTCAGAACAGAAATCAGTTCTATCGAAAAAAGATTTATCCTTTCATATTCCGAACCTTTTTTTTTCATAAGGGACCTGACGTTCAAATCATCACTTTTATATGAAAATAAACGTGAGTTGAACATCGATACCAGAGAGATAAGCTATCATCTGACAAAGGAAACCGCAAGCGCCGGAGTTGAAAAAAAATTGAGCGATACAATAAAAGCAGGGTTAAATTATGATTTTTCGGTAGTAAACACAACAGATGTGCAGCCTGACATTATACTTAGCAGAGAAGACACCGGCTCGCTTATTATAAGCGGACTACGCCCGGAATTGATTTATGACACCAGAGACAATCCTTTTGACCCAAAAAAAGGCTTGCTTGCAGGTTTCTCTTTTAAAGCTGCCTCAGACCTCCTCTTTTCTCAGACCGATTTTTTGAAATTGTCCGGTTACGCCAACAAATATGAGAAATTGAGCAATAGGATTGTTCTTGCCGTTTCTTTGAGATGCGGCGTAGCAGAGGGATACAATCATACGACCGAACTGCCGATTGTCGAGCGGTTTTTTCTTGGCGGCAGAACATCAGTCAGGGGTTATGACCAGGACACGCTGGGACCCAAGGGGGCTGACGGCACGCCTACAGGGGGGGATGCCTTTCTTATGGGCAATTTTGAACTTAGGACTGATGTGGGACGGGGATTCGGCATCGTCACTTTTGTCGATACGGGAAATGTATGGGAAAAAATTAAAGATATAGATGTTGCACAGCTCAGGTTCACATCCGGTCTTGGTCTCAGATACAATACTCCGGTAGGGCCCTTGAGCGTTGACTACGGAGTCAAATTGAGCAGAGAGAAGGGAGAAAGCCTTGGCGCAATACATTTCAGTATCGGTCATGCATTTTAAAGAGAACAGAGTCATGGGTCATGGGTCATGGGTAAGGAAAAAAGTGTCTTTTGCTTTACAACTCATATTTATTGTTCTTTTACTCCCTTGCCTCTTGCCCTTCGCCCCTGTCTGTTCAGCTGAAGTTCTCGAAAGGGTAGTTGCATATGTCAATGACACTGCAATTACTCTGTCGGAATTCAGGGAGAATGCGCAGAAGACCAGAAAGATGCTGAGCAATGTTTCGGATCCGGATATTATCAATTCCATGATCAACAGAATCCTTTTGCTTCAGGAAGCGAAAAAAATACGGTTGGAAGCTGCAGACGACGATAAGCTGGTTCAGGAATACATTGATATAAAGATAAAATCGGCCATCATAATAAAGGACGCGGACGTAGAGAACTTTTACAATGAAAACTCTGAAAAATTCAAGGGGCAGGATTATCCTGACGCAAGAGACGACATTGAAAAATATCTCTTTGAACGTGAGGCGAACAAAGAGTTGAAAAAATATATCGATGAACTGCGGGCGAAAGCAGATATAAAAATACAGCTCGCGCCTGCGGACGACTAAATTAAAGCAAGGGCTCGCTCTAACCTTTCAGAGTAAGCATTACGGCATGTTCATCGCATTCAGGAAATTTGTGGCACTTGCGGCAGTCTTCCCACACCCTATGGGGAAGCTTGGCCCTGTCGATTTCTTTAAATCCTATTTTTTTAAAGAATTCCGGACGGTAGGTAAGAGCAAAAATTTTCTTAATTCCGATATCTTCAGCTTCCGTCAAACATTTCCTGACAAGTGCTTTACCTATGCCGCGTTGCTGGTGAGACTCCCTGACTGCAAGTGAGCGTACTTCTGCAAGGTCTTCCCACAAAACATGAAGCGCACATACGCCGCTTATCACGCCGTTATCATCATAGACGATAAAATCTCTGATGCCTTCATATAATCCGTTAAGCGCAAGGGGCAGCATTTCCTCTTTTTTTGCGAACTCGTTGACGAGTTGGCGGATATCCTTTGCGTCAGCTATGGTCGCTTTTCTTATTCCCAATTAGATCGAATCCTTTTTCTATTAATTGTTTGTTAAGATGCATTGTCTTTTTTTTGTCCTGAGGGGTAATATCGTTCAGGGCGCTTAATACCGATTTGGGTGACAATATGCCCGTAGACGACAGAAAAGCCCCCATCATCACCATATTGGCGAGTTTCGTGCTGTTAACAGTTGTCGATATGTCGCTTGCCGGCACACCCAGCGCTGTGATGTCGCCCCTGTGATCAGGACGGCTGATAAGAGAAGAATCATATAATAACATGCCTCCCGGGAGAAGCTTTTCTGCAAAACGGCTGTAGGATGCGTCATTCATAATAATAAGAATATGCGGGTTGCGGATCACCGGAGAGCCTATCATCTCATCAGATATTATGACAGTACAATTTGCCGTTCCTCCGCGCATTTCCGCGCCGTAAGAGGGCATCCATGTAACTTCCTTGCCATCCAGCATTGCCGCATATGCCATTAGTCTGCCAAGAAAAAGGGTGCCCTGTCCGCCTGACCCGGCTATAATAATTGAATACTCCATCGTCAGAGTCTGCTAAGAGCAGAAGGCATCCTTAAAAACACCCAGCTTATAAACATCCATCAAGTTCTTCCTTAACCATTCAACCGATTTATCAGGGGAAAGTCCCCAGTCCGTAGGGCAGGGCGACAGTATTTCAATCATGCTGAAACCTTTCTCCTCGATCTGGTACCTGAAAGACTTCTCTATCATTTTTTTTGTCTCCAACAGGTTTCTGACCGAATCAACAGACGTCCTGGCAATAAAAGAGACGCCGCCGATAGTCGCAAGCATTTCGCTAACATGAAGAGGATGTCCGGTTGTTTTAAGATCCCTTCCGTATGGCGTCGTCGTCGTTTTTTGTTCCAGCAATGTTGTTGGCGCCATCTGGCCTCCAGTCATGCCATAAGTCGCATTATTGATGAAGATGACGCTTATATTCTCTCCCCTGTTCGCGGCATGCACGATTTCTCCGGTACCGATCGCCGCAAGGTCGCCATCACCCTGGTATGAAAAAACTATACGGTCGGGAAACATTCTTTTCATGCCCGTTGCCGCGGCAGGGGGTCTGCCGTGAGCAACTTCAAGCATATCGAAATCGAAATAATCGTATGCGAATACGGCACATCCAACCGGAGCAATCCCTATGACTTTACCGCCGATGCCAAGCTCCTCAATTACCTCAGCGATCAGGCGGTGAACGAGACTATGTCCGCAACCAGGACAGTAGCGGAACGGGGTCTTTTTAAGATACGACGGATGCTTAAAGACTTGCTTCATTAAAGGGATTATAACATACTTATTACTTGCAGTTGAATCATTCCCTAAAGTTTATTGATATTTCTTCCGATAAATAAGTAAGAGTAATTGTCATGTCAAAATACTCTGTGGAGGACCAAGATGATTAGCAATGTATCGATTTCAATCCCAACCCAGCCAGTCGCACAAAATAAACCTGCGGATGTAAAAATGACACAATCGAAGCCGCAGCAGACCTCTTATGACACTGTTCAGGTTAGTAGCGCTGCCCAAGCAGCGTTACAGGAAGCTACAGAGACCGCCGCGCAAACAGCCAAAGAAGCGAGTGCCGGTGA
Source organism: Dissulfurispiraceae bacterium (assembly GCA_050011415.1). Classification (GTDB taxonomy): domain Bacteria; phylum Nitrospirota; class Thermodesulfovibrionia; order Thermodesulfovibrionales; family Dissulfurispiraceae; genus JADFXI01. Next base: position 5,350 of record JBEKJD010000179.1, read on the forward strand.
TCATCAGGCCCAGAGATTGCTCGCAAAAGAGGCTGCCGCGAGAGCAACTGAGAAGTGAGCATACATAGTAAGTAATTTATACGTTCACTTACAGCTTCCCTGACAGGAGCAAGTCAAATTGAGTTGTACTTTAACCCGATGTTAGATAACAATGCCGGGATTTAATAGAATGCCTTCGAGTATTCCGTTATCACTGACCGTCATAGTATCAGCATTAATAAGCTCCATTAAGACTAAAAGGATAATAATACCGGGAACTATAATATCAGTTCGACCATTTTCCAGACCCTTAATATTAGCACGTTTGTACAAGGGGATAGATGATAAATATTCAATAAGTTCTTTAAGTGACGTATAAGAGACCTTGTGCAAATGAACCTTCTCTGGATCATAGGTGTCAAGACCCAATTCCATTGAAGCTACTGTAGTGGCAGTTCCACCCGTTGCAACAAAAGAACTTATTTCGTCTATTTCAAATCCTGAACTGATGTTGCTCTCTATAAATGATTGCGTAACTGCCTGATATACCTCATTTCTGATATCCATTATTTCTTGGGGAGCAGGTGGGTCACTGTGAACAAACTGCTCATGCAACTTAACGGCTCCGATCTGAAGGCTGCTTCTTGTATAGTTAAAGTCATTACCGCATAATATCCATTCAGTGCTTCCGCCACCTATATCTGTAACAAAAGCAGGTATCGAAAGAGCGTCTCCGCAGCCTAAAACACCTCGTACAGTCAATTCGGCTTCCTTATCTCCGCTGATTATGGTTACGGCGATGCCTGTCTGCTCTCTGACAGCTTCAACGAACTCGAGGCTGTTGCCGGCCTCGCGCAAGGCACTTGTTCCAACAGCATTAATATTCCGCACATTATATTGTTCTATCAATGCTTTAAATTGTATTAATGTTTTTATTGAAAGATCTATATTAACCTTATTTAGTACACCTTCTTTCGCTAAATCAGTGCCAAGGCGAGTCACTGCACGTTTGGTTGCCAGACGGATTAATTTACCGTTATTAACAACGCCAATCAATAATCTGAGGGTATTGGCGCCAATGTCAATAGAGGCAAGAGGCAAGGCTGCTGTATGATCAGAGGATTGACTTGTCATGAACTATCTTAATAATCGTGCCAAGAGCATCTTCAAGCTGAACTTTAAGTGTTTCCTTAGTGCGACGATTTTTTACTTCTATCATGTTGTCTTTTAAAGATTTTTCACCAATTATGACATGTACCGGTATCCCAATAAGGTCAGCATCTTTGAATTTCACCCCGGGCCTTTCATCACGGTCATCATACAAAACTTCCAACGAATTATCGATCAGCCCTCTGTACAGTCTGCCAGCAATTTCCTTTGTTCTT
>JBEKJD010000180.1:0-6587 GCA_050011415.1 Dissulfurispiraceae bacterium
AGTCCTTATCGAGCTTCTTCAGAACATCACTGAGCCACTGTAATTGCGCTTCTCCTATTTTGGAGCCGGGATCGGAAACGTTATCCAGGACTATGAAGTGGACCCCTTTATGGTCAAAGGTATAATGGGTCTCTCCGAAGAACTCCTTGAAGGCTGTCCCCTCATCCAAAGAGGCATCGTGTTCTCCGGGCATAAACCTGACGCTTTTTACCTTCAGGTCGCTTATAATGTCACGGAACCCGGTCAGACGTTTTCTGCGTTCTTTGTCATCGTCAGTGGTGTGGGTCAAATCGCCGGTGAACATTATAAAATCCGGTTGAAGTTCCAAACTGTTAACTGCCGCAACAGCTTTTTTGAGTGTTCCGGTCGAATCAGGGTTTATTTTCGGGTCGCTGAAACCCCAGTGCGGATCAGATAATTGAACAAAGAAGAAATCGTCCTTCCCGGAAGCTGCATGCGCCTGATTGCCTAAACTCCCAAGACCGGAGACAAATACAACGCCGCCGAAACCCATAAGTTTTAAAAAATCCCGCCTATCGATCTTCATAGTCCCTCCTTGGGTCGAATCAAATTAAATTTATACTGGGCCGGAGCCGGAGCCATAGAATGCTTTTGTGATGTCACTACGTTTAATTTTTATATACACCAATTTGGTGCGGCTGTCAACACTGTGGGGGTCTGTAAATGACATGCTAACCGTAAATCGTCCACTCCACAATATGTCTATTTTTTGGTTTTTTTGATACAATTTCATTTTATACTGTTTTAGCAAATAATCAGCGGCGGTGGATGTCGGATGAAGGCGCGGGCGCATCTTTATATCACGGGAAGAGTGCAGGGTGTGAGCTACAGGTGGTTTACCTCTGATGTCGCATATGCACTGAAGCTCACAGGATGGGTGCGGAATCTCCCTGACTCCGGAGTTGAGGCTGTTTTTGAGGGGGACCGTGAGGCCATTGAAAAGGCCATAATTAAATGCAGGCAGGGGCCGCCTGCATCAAGGGTCAGCGATGTTGACGTCACGTGGGAAAATCAACTTGAGGGTTTCAGCGATTTCGATATCCGGCATTGAACCCGAATCCAGCAATAAGGAGACCCCTCTTCTGCTCAAGTGCTCAGTGTTGACCGTTCTAAGCTCATTCTGCTATAGCCGCGAAACTCACCCCTTCGGGGCTCAAACAGTCTCGGCTATTTCACGCGCCATTTCGCTAAGAACGGTTACCAACCCTGAGCAATTCGCCAGAGTGTTCTCCTTATCGCCGGATTCGGGTTATACTTATGTTCAATGTTTATGATTGAAGCTCTGAGAGATAAGGTGATTGCCGGGGGTTCCATTACCGCTTCAGAGACAATCGGGATCAGCGATATTCCGGATGCGGACAACACTGAGCTTTTTGCCGGGGCAGCCTGTATACGACAGCACTTCAGGGGCGACGTCATAGATTTGTGCGCTATTGTCAATGCAAAATCAGGGTCATGTCCTGAGGACTGCTCTTATTGCGCCCAGTCGTCGAAGGCGGCTTCCGGTGTTTCGGTTTATCGGCTCCTTGAAAAAGAGAAGGTCCTTGAGAAGGCCATGGAGGCAAAGAACGCCGGTGTAAGGCGGTTCTGCATTGTGACGAGCGGCAGAAAGGTCAGCATGGGCGAACTCAGAAAAATAGGCGGCATGATCCGGGCAGTGCGCGGCTCAGGCCTGTTGCCTTGTGCCACTCTTGGGCTTCTCAACAGAGAGGAACTGTCGTATCTGAGGGAATGCGGCCTTGTGCGGTATCATCATAATCTTGAAACATCCGAAAGGTTTTTCCCTGAAATTTGCAGTACCCATACTTACCAGGACAAGCTGAGGACCATCGAGGCTGCGCTGTCAGCCGGGCTTTCGGTATGTTCGGGAGGCATTTTCGGCATCGGAGAATCCTGGCAGGACAGAGTGGACATGGCTTTCGCGTTGAAAGGACTCGATGTCGATTCTGTTCCGATCAATTTTCTTATACCGGTCAAAGGTACGCCTATGGGTGAGCTGTCATACCTCAATCCGATGGAGGCCCTTAAAATTATCGGTATTTACCGTTTTATTTTGCCGGGCAAACAGATACGTGTATGCGGCGGCAGGGCACAGGTGTTAGGTGAATTCAATTCCATGGTATTTTCGTCAGGCGCCGATGCGATTCTTACGGGAAATTATCTGACTACGACGGGCAGGACTTTTGGGGATGATCTGGAGCTGATAAGGCAGAATGGGCTGAAGATAGACAGATAGTTATCATAGAGTACCCGCGCAGTCGTGGACGTACTGTATTTCGGCAGCGTCCAATTTATCTTAGTAGCCAGTGCCGCGATTTTGCTGATAATCTGCTCTGTGCCTTACAGTATATATGCGGGTAGGGCGTTACCTGCCCGCTTGGATAACCCAGGTGGACGCTGCCGAAATACAGTACGTCCACTCCATCGTGTTAGTTGGAGAAGAGACGGGTAGTGCCGTTTTTGTTTGAAAGCACCAGGGTTCTCATGAGTGGGCTGGTAACGTCCAGCCCACATACGTTCATCTGGAGCACTGGATAGTATTCTGCAGATATAGGGATGAAGGCACGGAAGGCTAATTGCTTTCAAAGAAAAACGGCACTACCCGTCTCTTCTATTGTTTTGTTGAAATTTTTTTTCTGTCACTGTACTATAGCTATATATGTGGAAATCCTATCTATATTTTTTTTGAATAATAAATAACACATTTCTGGAGGGATTGGATGGCAACAGTTGCTAAGAAGTCGAAAAAAAGTGCACGGGTTGTTAAGGCTGTAAAGACTGCAAAAGCGAAGAAGTACGTTTATTTTTTCGGGTCCGGTAAAGCTGACGGCAGGGCTGAGATGAAAAACCTGCTTGGCGGCAAAGGCGCCAATCTGGCAGAAATGGTCAATCTCGGTATTCCCGTTCCTCCCGGGTTCACGATTACTACGGAAGTATGCACGCTTTATTACAAGCAGAACAGGAAATATCCTCCCGAGTTAAAGTCCCAGGTCGATGCCGCATTGATGAAGGTGGAAAAGATCATGGGTAAGAAATTCGGGAACCCCGAAGACCCGCTTCTTGTATCGGTGCGTTCAGGAGCCAGAAGTTCCATGCCCGGCATGATGGAAACTATTTTGAATGTAGGCTTGACGTCAAAAACAATTCCAGGGCTGATAAAAAAGACCAATAATGAGCGCTTTGTCTATGATGCATACCGCCGCCTGATGATGATGTATTCCGATGTTGTCATGGAGAAGGCAGTAGGCATAGAGCCTGCCGAGGGGGAGGCAATACGCCAGAAGCTTGAGCATGCACTGGGAGGGGTGAAAAAGGAGAAAGGCTACAAAAGCGATACCGAGCTTTCTGTCGAGGACCTGAAAAAACTCTGTGACACATTCAAGGTCATTATTAAAGATACGCTGAAAAAAAATTTCCCGGACGACCCGAATGAACAGCTCTGGGGCGGCATCGGCGCTGTTTTTCAGTCATGGATGGGGAAGCGGGCCGTTTCTTATCGCAGGATTGAAAAAATACCCGAGGAATGGGGGACCGCAGTTAATGTGGAGTCTATGGTCTTCGGGAACACCGGTGATAATTCTGCAACCGGTGTCGCTTTCACAAGGAATCCGGCAACCGGAGAGGACATGTTTTTCGGAGAGTGGCTGCCTAATGCTCAGGGGGAAGATGTAGTAGCAGGCATCAGGACGCCGAACCCGGTCAACAAAGCCGGTAAAACAGAAGATACCAAACATCTTTCATCTCTCGAAGAGGAGATGCCCAAGCTCTACAAGGAATTGTTTACTATCCAGAAGAAGCTCGAAAGACATTACACGGACATGCAGGACATTGAATTTACCATTGAGGACGGAAGACTCTGGATGCTACAGACCAGAGTCGGCAAACGTAATGGTCAGGCGGCTATACGAATGGCTGTTGAAATGGCAAGGCAGAAGCTGATAACCAAGGAGACCGCCGTAATGCGTGTGAAACCGGACCAGCTTGATGAGCTTTTGCACCCGAGCGTTGATCCGGCAGCTGAGAAAAAGGCTGTGCAAATAGCCAAGGGCCTCCCTGCGGGTCCGGGCGGAGCTGAAGGTAAAATAGTTTTCACAGCGGATGATGCAGAGGCGTGTGCCAAAAGGGGAGAGAAGGTCATATTGGTGAGAAACGAAACATCGCCCGAGGATGTCCACGGCATGCATGCAGCGCAGGCGATCCTGACGGCAAGGGGCGGAATGACCAGCCACGCGGCTCTTGTTGCGAGGGGATGGGGCAAGTGCTGTATTGTCGGAGCCTCATCGCTTGATATCGATGCACATAAGAAAGAGATCCGTGTAAACGGTAAAATCTACGGGGAAGGGGAATGGATAACGCTCAACGGGACCAAAGGCCGTGTTTACGAAGGGAAACTCCCGTTGCTTCCTGCTGAACCCGAAAGCAACCCCTGGTACAAGGAATTGATGAAGTGGGCAGACCAGTTCAGAACTTTAAAAGTGAGGACCAATGCCGACACGCCGAATGATGCCGCTGTTGCGAGGAATTTCGGCGCCCAGGGAATAGGTTTGTGCAGAACAGAGCACATGTTCTTTGGCCCTGACCGTATAAAAGCAGTCAGGGAGATGATCCTTTCGGATACTGTCGAAGGAAGGAAAAAGGCATTGGCGAAACTTCTGCCGTTCCAGAAGGTTGATTTTATCGGCATTTTCAAAGCAATGGTTGTCCTGCCGGTTACTATAAGGCTTCTTGACCCGCCTCTTCATGAGTTCCTTCCCCATACCGACACAGAACTTAATGAGCTTGCCGTGGATATGGGTGTATCTTTTGACCAGTTGAATGCAAAGAACAAGTCCTTGCACGAGTTTAATCCGATGCTCGGGCACCGCGGCTGCCGCCTCGGCGTTACATATCCTGAAATATACGAGATGCAGGTGCAGGCCATTATGGAAGCCGCATGCGAACTGGCCCGGGAGAAGGTCAAGGTGATGCCTGAGATCATGATCCCGCTTGTCGGCCATGTCCATGAGCTTGCGCGGCTGAGGAATTTGACTGTTACTATTGCGGACGGTGTGCAGAAAGGATATAGAGTGAAAGTCCCGTATACGGTGGGTACCATGATTGAATTGCCGCGGGCCTGCGTGACTTCTGACGAGATTGCGGTATATGCAGATTTCTATTCTTTCGGGACGAACGACCTTACTCAAACCGTTTATGGCTTGTCCAGAGACGATGCAGGAGGGTTCCTGCCGTTTTATATTGAGAACGGTGTATTGAAAGATGACCCTTTTATTACGCTTGACGTGGACGGTGTCGGCGCCTTTATGCGTATTGCTGTGGAAAAGGGCAGGAAGGTCAAGAACAACCTGAAAATAGGGATATGCGGCGAACATGGCGGAGACCCGAAGTCTGTTGAATTCTGCCACAAAAACGGTCTCGATTATGTTAGCTGCTCTCCTTTTAGAGTGCCTATTGCCAGATTCGCGGCTGCACAGGCTGCGCTGAAAAAGTAGGATTATTCCAATACCGCTGACAGAAAAAGTGGGGCTGCGGTCTTATACCGCAGCCCCACTTTTTTGTGTCCGGCAACAGCCGATTTGTAACATGGATGTAATGATTTATTAACTTGACAGTGCGGCATGACCTATTCCAATATAGAGCAGATTCCGGGCGGAAAAGCAATCATTAAAAGGGCAGTTTATCCTGAACTTTTTCTTTCTTTCTCGCCCCGGAGGAGGTTGGCGTCATGACATGTACGCTGGCTGTTCTGATTTCAGTCCTGATTATTATTATGCTTGCGACTATAGCCAGACTTTCCCGCACACACGATCATCTGCAGGAGAAACTTGACAAATCATACGCTGAAATTGAAAAAATGAAAAGGGATTGCGATGCTCAGGTGCAGGAGCGGACCGCTGCAATAATGAAAGTGAATAAGGACCTTCAATATGAAATACAGGAAAGGATGAAATCTGAGGAAAGGCTTCTCGAACAGGTACAACTCCTTAAAAGCAAGATGGCGAAGGGTACTATTGACAGGGAAGAGAAAGCAGGAAATTAAAAAGCAACAGGAAATATCCGGTAACGATATTATTTATTATTTCCAATCGTACCTTGCATCTTATTTCTTTTTGTTCACGCATTGTTCGAGCAGGAAACGATGCTATCTCAGGTATCTCTCATTTTTGCAATCAACTATTGACATCCTGACTTTCCCATGGCAAAAAATGGTGCGTGGTTCGAGGTGAAAAACGGCAAGTCATTGTTCAGGATCGATGAAATTACCGGATGTCTCCTGAATTCACTATCGAGAAAGAGTCTCACACGTCTTCTGTCCCATCCTTGAGGATGTGTGAAGTTGGTGTAAAGAGAAAGGTCTCCTTCGTAAAACCCGGCCGTTTCTATTCCCGGAGCAGTTGCTCCGCAGACAGGCATATTGAATATCGCAAGGTTGAGGAAGTCTATACTGTCCCGGTGAGTGATGGTAAATTCAAGTGTCTTCCTCGCAGATGCCTCGTTCTCAGCCGGTGTGCCGAATATGAGATACACATATGTAGCGATCCCGGCTTTTTTTAAATTCTTCAGAACCA
>JBEKJD010000181.1:0-7647 GCA_050011415.1 Dissulfurispiraceae bacterium
AGGGCAACCGTATCCTATATAGCTTTGGCGGAACAATGGCTGATCCCCGTATGGAAAAGACCATCGAGGCCACAGGCCTTGATTCCTCTAACAAGTGGCGTTTCAGTGCCGGCAGTAGTGGCCGTAATGGAGAGGAAGACGCAATTCGGATCGGACAGTTGTTCGATGTAAAGCGCGGCCTTGCAACCGGCGCTAATTCTTTTTTTATTCTTACCGAAGAAAAGGCCCGCGAGTATGATATTCCTCAAGTCTTCCTGCGGTCAATACTGCCGAGCCCCCGCTTTCTTCATGAGGACGTAATCACAGCGGACAAGGCAGGGCTTCCCAACACTGAAAGGCGTCTCTTCCTTCTTGATTGCACGGAGGACCCCGAAGTTGTGAAGAGGCGGCATCCCGGCTTGTGGCACTATCTTGAGTTGGGTAGGGCTAAGGGAGTAGCTGATGCGTATCTTTGTGGAAACCGGAAGGTCTGGTATTTCCAGGAGCGGCGGCAGCCTGCCTTGTTCCTGGCTACATACATGGGCCGTTCTGAAAATACAAATCGATGCCCGCTTCATTTTTATTTAAACCTTTCAAAGGCAGTCGTAAGTAATGTATTCCTGAACCTTTATCCAAAGCCGTTTCTTGGCAAACTGCTTGAAGATGACGAGAACCGACTTGGCGAATTGCTGAGATCACTACAGGCTGTCACCTGCACACAGGTGGTGGAGGAAGGCAGGTCTTACGGCGGGGGGCTACACAAGCTTGAACCGCGCGAGATGGGAAACATTGCTCTCCAGCCGCTTCCAGAATGGCTCGTAGTTGAGGTTGAGGAGCAATTGGCGCTGATATGAACAGGTGTATAATTTAACAACATGAAAGATAAGGCCTTCGATGGAGGGGTCTTGACAATTCTTGATGTTTGCTGGAATATTACTGCTATATGGGCATAGGTCATTTCGTTGATGCGCTTAGTTCCTTTCTTGCGGGTGGAGACGGCTTTGACATCCCATTCGGCCAGGTATTGATCTTTGTCGTTGTTAACTCTTTCTGCCTCTTGATGGGAAAACACAAGCTGGGACTTTTGATCACATATTGCTTTGTCTTGTTTTGGGGATTTATTTCAAACAGGGAATACTTTATAGACCATTTTGGCCACACGAGCTGGGGCCTGGTTGTCTATGTCTTATCAGGCATTCTCATGGTTATAGTTTTAATCATCGGGTTTTTCCAGCCAAGCAGGGATTAAACGTTCGGTCTCTTTACCTTTTTCAATTTAATGTGACATAATTAGCGGAGCCTGTCTAAAACACCCGCTTTAAACTTACTGGAGAATAATGACGTGGAGCCGGAATATTTCATAAGACAGATTATTGTATCTGCTGTCCCGATTCTTGCAGCAATTATATTGCATGAAATATCGCATGGGTTTGTTGCGTACAAATTGGGCGACCCTACGGCAAAAATTATGGGCAGGTTGACGCTGAATCCTATCGCCCATATTGATTTATTCGGCACTATACTTATGCCGCTGATCCTGCTTATTTCCACTCAGGGGCAGATGGTTTTCGGCTATGCAAAACCTGTCCCCATTAATCCCCATAATTTCAGGGACCCTAAACGTGATATGGCCATTTCAGCTGCAGCCGGCCCTTTGATGAATATATTTATTGCGCTCGCCAGTATAATCGTATTGAAATATCTCATCTTGCCGGTTGCGTCCCACGGATCTGAGGAAATGGTGGGGAGAATTATGAAACCTTTAGTTATGATGCTGACCGCAAGCGTACAAATAAACATTGTTCTTGCTGCATTTAATTTATTGCCCATACCGCCATTAGACGGAGGGAGGGTACTGATGGGATTGCTGCCTGACAGATATGCGTATACAGTCGGCAGAATAGAACCTTTTGGTATGATCATTGTCCTTGTACTTGTGGCAACCGGTGGGGCTGGTTATATAGTAATGCCGTTTATGAGGTTGATCCTGAATCTCATAAGCATGGTGTAGTTAAATCAGGGAAAGGCAGAGTCCGGCTTATGGGGAAGGAAAGAGTTTTGAGCGGCATGCAGGCGAGCGGGAAGCTGCATCTCGGCAACATGGTCGGCGCCCTGAAAAACTGGGTAAGCCTGCAGGACCGGTTCGACTGTTTTTATTTTATTGCTGATTGGCACGCTCTCACCACGGGCTATGCCGACCCGTCAGCGATAAAGGAAAGTACGGCAGACTTGCTGGTGAATTTTATTGCGGCCGGGCTTGATCCCGACAAGTCGACAATATTTATTCAGTCGATGGTCCCCCAACATGCGGAATTGCATTTGCTTTTATCAATGATTACCCCGCTGGGCTGGCTCGAAAGAGTGCCCACCTATAAAGAGAAGCAGGAGCAGCTGAAGGAAAAGGACCTTTCGACATATGGCTTTTTAGGCTATCCGGTACTGCAGACTTCCGACATAATCGTATACAAGGCCAAACATGTTCCTGTTGGTATTGACCAAATGCCGCACCTCGAAATTTCAAGAGAGATTACCAGGAGATTCAACTATCTCTATGCAACGGACATATTCCCAGAACCTGAAGGACTGTTGACAGAGTTTCCCAAAGTAGTGGGTCTCGATGGCAGAAAGATGTCGAAGAGTTATGGTAATGCAATTTATTTAAGTGATACGCCGGATGTAGTGGAGCAAAAGATAAGGACTATGGTTACCGACCCTGCGAGAAAGAGGAGGACTGATAAAGGGGACCCTGCTCTATGTCCTGTGTATGATTTGCACAAGATTTTCTCTACGCAGGAAGAACTGGAATTTGTCGCGCATGGTTGCAGGACTGCGGAGATCGGCTGCCTCGACTGCAAAAAAATACTGATAGGAAATATAATTAATTATCTTGGGCCTGTCTGGAAAAAACGCGATGAACTGGTCAGTGACCCCGGAATGCTTTTCGATATTGCACGTAAGGGATCTGAAAAAGCACGGCTTGTGGCTGAAGATACAATGAAGGTAGTCAGGGAGATAATGGGATTGGCATAGGGGGTTTTATGTTGTCTGAAGAAGAATTAAAGCGTTACAACCGTCAAATGATGATGGATAAATGGGGTGAGGGAACGCAGGAGAAGCTTAAGAAGTCAACGGTCTTTATTGCCGGTGCAGGCGGGCTTGGCTCACCGGTTTCCATTTATCTTGCAGTAGCGGGCATTGGAAATATCAGGATATGCGATTTTGATTCTCCTGACTGGTCAAATCTGAATAGACAGATTTTGCATAACCACGGCAGGATAGGCACTAATAAGGCCATTTCAGCCAAATTGACGCTTAATGAACTGAATCCTCACGTCAATGTTACTGCCCTTACCGATAAAATAGTTGCTGAGAATGTCGATGATATCGTTGGCAATGCGGAGCTGATCGTAGATTGCATGGATAACTTCCCTACACGATATCTGCTGAATGAATCTGCAATAAGAAAGAAGATACCCCTTGTATACGGAAGCATTTGGGGCATGGAGGGACGGCTCAGTTTTCTTAGTCCTCCTGAAACCCCATGTTTCAGATGTTTGTTTCCAGAGTCCCCTCCGTCAGAGGTCTTTCCTGTTGTTGGGGCCACTCCCGGCATTATAGGGTCGTTTCAGGCGCTTGAGACAATAAAATACTTTACCGGCATCGGTGAAAACCTGAAAGGGAGAATCCTCGTCTGGGAAGGTAAAAAAATGGAGTTTAAAAGGTATAAGGCATATAAAGACCCCGAATGCCCGGCATGCGGCAAGCTGTAGCAAGGCTGGACATGGTTTTCTCTTCTGGTGAAAAGAGGAGTCGACATTTGTGGAGGAACGGATAATGGATGGAGGAAGGCCGATGAATGTTGCGATAACTCATGAAAAACTCAACAGATGGATCAGGGAAACAGCTGAGCTGTGCGAGCCTGAAAGTATTTATGTGTGCGACGGGTCTCAGGAGGAATATAATCGGTTTGTCGGCATGCTGGTCAAAAGCGGTATTGCTATTCCGCTGAAGAAACGCGCCGGCAGTTTTCTTTTCAGGACCGATCCGAGCGATGTGGCACGCGTTGAGGACCGCACATATATAAGCACTTCTTCCAGGGAAGATGCAGGCCCTACAAATAACTGGATTGCTCCCGGGGAATTAAAAAAGACCATGCTGAATTTCTACAGAGGATGCATGAAGGGCCGCACCATGTATGTAATACCTTTCTCGATGGGTCCTATCGGCTCTCCTATTTCGAAGATCGGCATAGAACTGTCCGACAGTCCTTATGTAGTTATTAATATGCATATGATGACCCGTGTCAGTTCAGGTGTTTTGGACCTGCTTGGCGCTGATGGGGAATTTATCCCCTGTCTGCACTCGGTGGGCTATCCTCTGGCTGAGGGACAGAAAGATACCGCGTGGCCTTGTGCTCCGATTGAGAAAAAATACATCAGTCATTTTCCTGAAGAGAACCTTATATGGTCATATGGTTCCGGCTATGGCGGCAACGCGCTGCTGGGAAAGAAATGCCTTGCGCTTCGCATTGCCTCTGCCCAGGCCAGACGCGAAGGCTGGATGGCGGAGCACATGCTGATTATGCGGCTGACTGATCCTCGGGGTAAACAGTACCATATTGCTGCTGCATTCCCTTCGGCCTGCGGCAAAACCAATTTAGCCATGATGCAGCCGTCAATTCCAGGCTGGAAGTGCGAGTGTATCGGCGACGACATTGCCTGGATGAAGATAGGGACTGATGGCCGTCTTTACGCCATTAACCCTGAGAACGGTTTTTTTGGGGTAGCTCCCGGAACATCATACAGCACCAACCCCGTGGCTATGGATACCGTTAAGGAAAATGTTATTTTCACCAACTGCGCCCTGACCGATGACGGCGATGTCTGGTGGGAGGGCATGGATGGCGAAGAGCCGGCTCATGCAATCGACTGGAAAGGAAACGACTGGTCCCCGCAAAGCACCCATGATGCCGCACATCCGAATGCGCGCTTTACCGCCCGTGCCGCCCAGTGCCCGACTATTTGCAAGGATTGGGAAAAACCAGAGGGAGTACCTATCGACATTTTCATTTTTGGAGGCCGCCGCGCCAATGTTGTTCCGTTAGTTTATGAGGCTTATGATTGGGACCACGGGGTTTTCCTCGGTGCTACTGCAGCCTCGGAAACTACTGCTGCCAATATCGGAGCAGTGGGTAATGTCAGGCGTGATCCTTTTGCCATGAAGCCGTTCTGCGGCTACAATATGGGCGACTATTTCCAGCACTGGCTTGCTATGGGCGACCGGCTTGGCAATAAGGCGCCGAAGATCTTTTATGTCAACTGGTTCAGGAAGAGCCAGAGCGGCAAGTTTTTATGGCCGGGATTTAGTGACAACAGCCGTGTGCTCAAGTGGATGTGCGAGCGTGTCGAAGGAAAGGTGGGGGCAAGAAAAACTCCTATAGGTTTGCTCCCTTATGAAGGGGATATTGATCTGAACGGCCTTTCTTTGCCTCCTGAAAACATAAAAGAGCTTATGGGTATCGATGCCGATGAGTGGAAAGCGGAGATCCCGGATATAGAAAACAATTTGTCGGCCTTCGGTAACAGGCTGCCGGAAAGATTGAAAAAACAGTTTCAGGAATTCATTCAGCGGCTTGGATGATTTTCTCTTTTCCCTGAGATGCAGTTAAATCCTGTCAAAAAAACTCTCCTTAATGTATTGGGAGTCGTTTACGCTCATGTGAAAACTTGTGATGGCGGCGACCTTTATCTAACACGATTTGCAGAACATTACGAAGAGCATCTGGATACCAGCAACTGGTATGAATCAGCCTGGTTCAACGAGCATAAAGTACGGCTTGAAGGCACTGGGTCAGTCTACAGGTTGCCTACAAAACCGGTTGATGGCAAAAGCCTTGATCTTGTTGTCAAGAATTGCCGGGTCGGCGAGGATGTCCCTCTGGATACCCATACATTGCAGGAATTTTGTGATGCTGAATTCAACAGTCCGTGGGAAGAGTTTTCCCTTGTTGCAGAAATGCGCGAGAGCCTGTATGGTCCGAGAAACCTGAAAATACACACTCAACGTCCCCTGGCAATCTATGTGCCGCCGGAAAGGATGCAGATATGGCAGAGCGGCAGGTCCACGGCTAAAATTAATCGCATCCACGCCAAACATCCGGGGATAGACGTTGATATTCTTAAACAGTACAAGCTTATTTATGAATGGATAGAAGGCCGCAATATCAAGGAAATCTTCAGTCATATCGATATCAACGACGAGGAAAGATTTAATCATCTGACCAAAATCAATTCTCATGCTATGAAGGACCTTACCACGAAGGGTTATTTAGTGGCTGATATGAAACCGGAGCACGTAATTATAAGCGAAGAAGATGCAAAAAGTATAGAAATAATGGGACAAGTGGACATTATCGATCCCACAAGAGACCAGATAGACTATCTGTATCAACTTATTTATGCTGCCAAATATTCAGTGATTGATTATGAACTTCTGCTGCGCACTGCTGAACACGAAGAAGAAGTAATGAATTTCAAAAGGCATTCCTACCTGGACTTTCAACGGGACCGTTTTATCCCGACCCCCCTTTATGGACATGCTGAAAGTACGGGCGGACATCTGTGGGTGGTTGGGAGTAATGCCCGTTTGTTTGATTATTTTCTCCCTGAAAGGTGGAGAAAAACACCCTCTATCAGGCTTTCAGACCCAAGAGAAGTTTTTTATACCATAACAAAAGACAACATTCACCTTGTTTGGGGAACATCACGAGTCGGCGAACTTCCGGGCGAGAGCGAGGAAGAATACTCTTCCAGGATACGCGACTTGGGCATAAACAGTCCTTTCGAGGAATTTGCGATCGCCCATGCATTGCCGCAACTCGGGATCCCCTGCGTCTATGTCAGGGCCATCTATATGACCGGCAGCGACAAAGTCGAAGCATCAGCTGACATGAGGAGATATGAATCTCACAGGAATATTTTAGATCCGGAAGGCAATCCTATATTGCAGGAAAATCATAATTATATTACGATTCGCGGTTATTACAACGGTCCGGACCATTGGGTTGCAGGGCAGACCGGCCCGCTTCAGTCTCCGGTAGACCTTTCAAAAGCTGTTTACAGAGGGCTTATTGATAATACACAGTGCCAGGTGATGACAGACAAAGTCAAAGAGAATCTCAGGAATGCCGGCTATGACGGGTCATTGTTGAAACCGAATGACCTGCTTTTGGCATTGGATACCAACGGCGAAATAATCCTGGACAACTCTGAAGAGCCATTGGTGCTCATCTGCAATTTCGAGTTCATATGGAAGAGTCCGATTTCAGCTCAGCAAGGGGGAGTTTTATAACTTGAAATCACAGATTGTGACTTCATCACCCGGTTTTCTTCATGGCCGCTACCAGTTCATCTCTCGTCTTCTCCCATTTATCTATGGAAACCTGGCAGGTCCCGACAGCTGCGTGGCCCCCTCCACCGTATTTGAGCATCAGTGAACCCACATTTGTTTTTGAGGTCCGGTTAATGATACTATGGCCGCAGGAAAAGACCATGTTTTGTTTTTTTACCCCCCAGATGATCCGTATGGAAATGTTCTGATCCGGGAAGAGAACGTATTCCTTGAAGCGGTTGCCGGAAAGTATTTCTTCAACATTGTGAAGATCAATAA
>JBEKJD010000182.1:0-6537 GCA_050011415.1 Dissulfurispiraceae bacterium
ATAAACTTGTCGACACTTGCGCGGCTGAGTTTGAAGCCTATACCCCATACCTGTATTCGACATATGAGAAGCCTTTTTACAAGTTAGAAGGTGCCTCTTCCAATGTCTCGCCTTCAACTTCCAGGGTTGAGTGCGAGGCCAATCCGACTGACAGGAAGAAAGTGGTCATACTTGGCTCAGGTCCAAACAGGATCGGCCAGGGCATAGAGTTTGATTATTGTTGCGTTCATGCTGTATTTGCCCTCAGGGAGATCGGTTATGAGACTATAATGATCAACTGCAATCCCGAAACAGTCAGTACCGATTATGATACCGCCGACCGCCTCTACTTTGAACCCCTGACCATTGAGGATGTCCTTAATATCATTGATCTTGAGCAACCTGAGGGAGTTATTGTGCAGTTTGGCGGACAGACGCCGCTGAAACTCGCTGTGCCACTTGAGAATGAGGGAGTAAAGATACTGGGTACTTCTCCTTATTCCATTGACAGGGCCGAAGACAGGAAGAAATTCAAGGAACTCCTGCACAAACTGGGGCTGAAACAGGCTGAAAGCGACACGGCTATGTCTATTGAAGAGGCTGTTTCGGCAGCAGCCAAGATAGGATATCCGGTTATGGTCAGACCCTCATATGTCCTGGGCGGCCGCGCGATGGAGATTGTTTATGACGCAGGCTACCTGACCGACTATATGAAAAAGGCTGTTAAGGCATCGCCGGAACACCCGATCCTGGTAGACAAATACCTGGAAGATGCCATAGAAGTGGACGTGGATGCCATCGCAGACGGCATCGATGTCGTCATTGGCGGCGTTATGGAGCATATTGAGGAGGCTGGTATTCATTCCGGCGATTCCGCGTGCTCAATTCCACCTTACTCATTGTCGCCGCTGATTGTGGAAGAGATCATGAAACAGACAAAGGCGCTGGCAAAGGAACTTGATGTAAGGGGATTAATGAACGTGCAATTTGCAGTCAAGGATGGTGAAATATTTATACTGGAAGTTAATCCCAGGGGGTCCAGAACAGTCCCTTTTGTGAGTAAGGCCACCGGAGTCCCTTTGGCAAAACTTGCTGCCAAGATAATGCTTGGCAAGACCCTGAAGGAACTGGGACTGACAACCGAAAAAAAGGTTGCGCATGTTGCTGTCAAAGAGGCGGTCTTCCCATTTGACAGGTTCCCCGGAGTAGACACCATACTGGGTCCGGAAATGAAATCAACCGGTGAAGTAATGGGCATTGATGAGGACTTCGGCATGGCCTACGGGAAGGCGCAGGCGGCCAGCTATAACAAGATCCCGACATCCGGGAAGATCATTATCAGCGTGAAAGACAAAGACAAACCTCATACCATCGAGATTGCGAGAAAATTAATCGATATGGGTTTCAGTCTTGTCGCCACTAGGGGTACAGCTCAGTTCCTCAACCTTAACGGCATAGAGATGGAAATTATCAATAAAGTGACAGAAGGGCGGCCTCACATAGTTGACCTGATCAAGAACAGGAAGGTAAATTTCATAATAAATACGGTTACAGGCACTCAGGCCCAGAGAGATTCGCTATCCATACGAAGAAGCGCGCTGCAATTCAGAGTCCCCTATACGACAACCATATCCGGTGCGCGGGCAGTGATAAAAGCAATAGAAATGCTCCAAAAGAAAGAGCTGAGCATAAGGTCGATCCAGGAATACCATAAAAACGCTGAATCCGGCGTTATACTATAAATAAGATTATGAACAGTTATGATTTTGAAATCCTCTTGCAGGAATCGGTGAAACTTCACGGACATCTATGCCCCGGGCAGGTGCTTGGTGTAAGAATGGCCCTGCTTGGACTGGGCGCTGTTGCAATCGAGGATCCCAGGGGAAAAGACAGAAAAAATCTTCTGGTATTTGTAGAAATGGACAGATGTGCCGTTGATGCACTGCAGTCTGTAACAGGATGCAGTCTCGGCAAGAGAACAATGAAATTTATGGACTACGGGAAAATGGCCGCCACATTCGTTAATACACTGACTGGCAGGGCGGTACGCGTAATTGCCCTGAACGACTCCCGTGATAAGGCGAAAAATCTCTTCCCTGACCTGGAAGACCCGCATGCGGCGCAATTGGAGGCTTACAAAATCATGCCGGACTCATCGCTTTTTGAAGTAATGGAAGTTTCTGTTGAAATCAGGCCTGAGGATATGCCGGGGAGGCCCTTGTACAGGGTCCAGTGCTCTTCATGCAGAGAATATATACAGGATATGAGGGAGATTCGCCGTAATGGAAAAATCCTGTGCAGACCGTGTGCCGACAGCTCTTACTATACGGTCAAAACATAAAGGACAGGTCATAGGTAAAAGATTGAAGGTGAGAAGATGGGAAGTTGCGAAGTTGCGATAAAACCTTCTGTTTTACTCACAGCTTCACAAGTTCTCAACTTCTCATCTTCAGGGATTTCTCCCATAACGCGGAGGTTACTATTATGGATGCGAGGACAGTGCCGGTAGAAGACGCGGTCGGAATGGTATTGGCCCATGATGTAACGGAAATACGCAAAGACGACTTTAAAGGCAGGGCCTTCAGAAAAGGGCATATTGTCAGGCCTGAAGACGTGGGTCATCTCCGGCAGCTGGGTAAGGACCATCTCTTTGTTTTAACTGTTGCCGATGACGAGATACATGAAGATAATGCCGCTTTCATACTTGCTCAGGCGCTTATGGGTGAGGGCGTATCAATAAGCGGCGCCCCGACAGAAGGAAAGCTTTCTATTATTGCTTCCAGAGACGGCCTTCTTAAGATCAATAAGCCGGCATTGAGCCGCTTCAACCAGTGCAATGATGTAATGTGCGCAACTCTTCATGATAATACCGTAGTTACAAAAGGCCGGATTGTAGGAGGCACCCGGGCTATCCCGCTGGTACTGAAGCGTGACAGGCTGAGCGAGGCGGTTGCAGCTGCGAAAAATTCAACACCTGTAATAACGGTAAAGGACATGAGAAGCCCCAGGGCCGGCGTCGTAATTACAGGGAACGAGGTCTTTTATGGAAGGATAAAGGATGCTTTTGCACCCGTAATTACAAAAAAAATAGCATCTTTTAATGGTGAAATAATAGGGATATATTATGCCCCGGATGATAAACAGTTTATTGTAAAAAAAGCTGAGGAATTGCTTGAGGCCGGCGCTGACCTGCTAATACTATCCGGGGGTATGTCAGTTGATCCTGATGATGTGACACGCTTTGCCATCCTCGAGCTTGGGGCTGTTGACGTAGCGTACAGCGCAGCCGTATTGCCTGGTTCCATGTTCCAGATCGCTTATATAGGCAGGGAAATTCCAAAGAATGTTCCGGTCCTCGGTATTCCAGCCTGCGCCATGTATCACAAGACTACCGTACTTGACCTCATCCTCCCCAGGGTGCTTGCCGGGGAGCGCATCGGCAGGATGGAACTCGCAGAACTCGGTCACGGAGGGCTCTGTCTCGGGTGCAGGGAATGCGCCTATCCGGTATGTCCTTTCGGGAAATAAGATAGACACAGGTTATCTGCAATTCAGACAGGTCATAGGTTATGTTGACTTACCGCTTTTTTTTCTGATATTCTCATCCGAGCAATGAGAATATGGATAATCCTCATTATTTCGATGATGCCCATTTCATCTGCATTTGCTTTTGATGTCGAAGGGTTGCGTCCGCTTCCGCCTTACGGCGTATTTTCCACATTCAGTACAGAAAGCCTTCAACAGAACACTGTTGGTATTTGTCTTGGATTTGAGCGCTCGGCTGACCCGAATTTTTATCGGGCTACGGCGCAGCTTGCCTATGGTATTCATGACAGGTTTGAAATCGATGTAACTCTCCCCTATGACTTTAACTTGGAAAACCATGTCCCAGGTCTCGAAGACGCAAACTTCGGAGTCAAACACAGGATTCTGGACGAGGGCCAGTATTACCCTGCTGTCGCATATATTCTTACAGTTTCCACTCCTTCGGGAGGCGAGGATTACTCTACTCATGGACATCATGGAGCTGGTTTGCTGATTACCAAAAAGATAGGACCTTTTAAAGGGGATTTGAATATAGTGTATGATAAACCCAACGAGTCGGACCTGAAAGAGCAATATAACGTTAACCTCGGGGCCGAACTGGCAATTACCCATGATTCCAAATTTCTCGCGGAGCTGGTGGGAAGAAAGGAATATTTCACGAATAGAATTGACCTCCTTGAATGGAGGCTTGGATACAGGATTGCCACTCTGGACAACCTTTATACAACGCTTGGCGCCGGTTTCAATATGAGAAACGAAAGCCCGACCCCCAAATACCGCCTCTTATTTTCAGTGAGCTATATTTTTCCGAAAAAAAAGAAAGGTCTCGAAAAAATCTACGAAGAGTAGTCACGTTTCATGTGATATTTCATTTCAGACAGTGCAGGGTAGTTTTTCTGCAGTCGAGCGCCGGGGTTCTCGGCAGTGGGCGAGTAACGCCGAGCCCACATATGTAACTGGAACACAGATGATCTTCCGTATAGATAGCAGGTCCGGCACAGCGGGCTATTCGCTCGCAAAGAAAAATTATCCTGCACTGTCTGAAATGCACTATGTGGTATACTAAAACATGTTCAATTTTACGTTTCCGGAACTCGTCGTTATTTTTGTGGTGGCCCTAATTGTCTTTGGCCCAAAGAGGCTCCCGGAACTTGGCAGGGCGCTTGGTAAAGCGCTCGGCGAGCTTCAGCGGTCACTCCAGGGCGTCAGGGAGCACATGAATGCGGAAAACAATACTACTGGTCATGAAGCCAAGCCCGGACAAAAGTCTGATCATGACAGCTCGGAGGGGGTCGCCGACAACTCACAGACTTACGGCGGTCCCCAAATAGTGGATGCTCATGATTCAGACGGCAGGGAACAGAACGACACTTCACATGCACCCAGTTAGAATATCTGATTGTTTCTTCAATTGTCTGGAGACCCGGTATGGCCGAAAATAAATTGCCTCTTACTGAGCACCTTGGCGAGCTCAGGAAGAGAATTATCATCTCGCTCATTGCCATAGCGGTAACATTTGTCATTGCTTTCAATTATTCCGAGGAAATTTTCAGGCTCCTCATGTTTCCTCTCAAATACAATCTGCATTTTTCCCTGAAGAAATTTTTTGTGGACTTTGTGCCGCAGGACAAGCTGCATAATACAAAACTGGTATTCCTTGCGCCGGCCGAGGCGTTCTGGATGAACCTGAAGGTCGCTTTTGTAGCAGGGTTTATATTTGCCTTGCCGGTCATTTTTCATCAGATTTGGCGATTTATATCTCCGGGACTTCTTCAAAAAGAAAAAAAATATGTCCTGCCCTTTATTCTTTTTGCTACTGCCCTCTTCCTTGCCGGGGCGGCTTTCTGTTTCTTTGTAGTATTACCTTTTGCAATTGGATTTCTGCTTACCTATAAAGTCGGTGATTTTCTCATGCCTATGCTTTCCGTGGGCCAGTACACGGACTTCTGCCTAAAGTTTATTCTCGCTTTCGGTATCGTGTTTGAGCTGCCCATTGTTATTATTTTTCTCACCAAGATGGGCATTGTCACTCCGCAGATGCTTGCAAAAAACAGAAAGTTTGCCGTATTGTTCGCTTTTATCGGCGGTGCAATCCTTACACCGACGCCTGATGCTTTTAATCAGACACTCATGGCTGTTCCTATAATTGTTCTATATGAAATAGGCATCTGGATCTCGCCTCTTTTTGTTAAGAAGAATGAGGGGACTGCTGAAACTTGAGAGCATAAGCGTGGCCGAACAGGGGAATAAGAATCTCAAAGCCATCGCGGTCGATATTGCGGAAGGATTTGTCTCAGTTAATCCGCTTTTTCTAAAGCCGTTCAATGAGAAGTCGCTCACGCTGCTTTACAGCATATTGACAAAATTGCAAACCGAAATTCGCACCGAGCCTTTCCCGTATAACACAATAGAACTTATAAGAAAACGCAGCCTGAGGCTGCAAAGACTGTATGCCGCGCTTACAGTCATAAAAAATTTCGCCCGCGAGAAGAAATACAGGCTATAAAAGCCCGAAGGTGCGAAGGTGTGAAGTTGCGAAGATGAGCAAAAGCCCAACGTCCAACTTCCGTCTTTAGCTCAACTTCGCAACTTCAATTTTTTACCTGTCTCTTTTTTATTTCCTGTATCAGATATTTTGCAGCAAAGCCGTTGCATGCGCCTGTCACGGTCCCTGCAGCAATTAAAAAGGGGAGCACTACAAGGATTGCCTCAATTTTCCGGACAAACAGCAAATAGGCAGTTAACAACTGCGCAATATTATGGAAAAAGGCGCCGATCAGACTAATGCCCAGAGGGCTGAAAAAGCCCGGGAAAAGACTTACAGCAATACCCATGGAAACAGTCCCGGCCAGGCCGCCGCTTAAGCTGAGGAAAAAACCGGGTCCCGGGAAAGTGCCCAGAAGCAGCGAGCCCAGAAGTATCCTGATCATAGTCACTGTCAACGCCGGTCTCAACCCATAAAAAAAAAGTGTGATCACGGTAATTATATTTGAAAGTCCAAGGCGCAGCCAG
>JBEKJD010000183.1:0-6519 GCA_050011415.1 Dissulfurispiraceae bacterium
CAAAATTCTCCATATTTGCAGTAGCATTTCAGGCGGATGTTACAGGCAGATTTTTGTTTACGCCAAAAAATGAATGATCCTATCGGAGGTTTCTGAACCTGTCACCAAAGACAGTTTGGAAACAGCAGTACACTCCAGTTTTCGGAAGGTGGATGTTGTGGGAGAAGGGATAGACTTCCGGGTTTAGGTAAAATAGCGAAATGGACTTCGAACAAACAATCAGAACCCTGAATGGGCTATTAGCTGACAAAAATCCTGCTACATTTAACAGTTCCTGGATACTCAAACACGCTCCCCATTGTTATCGCTTCATTCTTAAAAATATCAGAACGGAACTTGGTTATATAGACTGGGATAAAGTTACTTATGCCTTGAATAAGGAATTTCAGCGGCTCTGGGCACCAGGACGAAAAGCTAAGAGCCCGGAATCTTATGAGGATTCCTCCGAAGTGAATGTGGTTCTTAATAACTACCAGGAGAAGCTCTACGTATTCATTGCTCCAACTGATCAGCAGGATAGACGAATAAGAGATATGATCAGCATCTCTCTCGTTCGTCTTGCGCAGTATGGCAACATAGCGGCAAAGAAAGAGGTGATGAAACTTGTTGGTTATACTATTGAGGACTGGGTTGCACGGTATAATTTCATGTCTCGCTGGCAAGGGTATGATGAGAAAATTCAAAACTACCTTGAAGTATGCATTCGCCGATATCGCTATACAGGCTCGTTTATCCGGTACGTGTTCAGTACGCTGCAGTATGCAGGCAGGGGCTTACCACCGATGTATGAATATTCTTTGGATGATCCGATAGCTGTCGGCTCGGAGAGGTGTAAAATTGAGAATATTATTATGGATTCCGAAACAAATGAGATTCGTATCTATAAGCGCACTGACTACAGCATATCCGGAATTTACGGTTGATATGTGTTTTAGAAATTAACCTTACTGCTTCGATTTCTCATATCCGAGAGCCTTGTAAGCCTTTAATCTCCGTTTATACATTTTTTCGAGAATCGGCATCTTGCTATCGACGTAATCATAAATCCTTATCTCGGTCTTGTTCTCTCGCTGTCGATGAAGTCTACCGGCATACTGGACCATCTTTCCTTTGAACGAGAACGGCATAGCTATAAAAAGTGTATCAAGCCTTGGATCATCAAAACCTTCGCCAATATATGGGCCGGTTGCCAAAATGGCGCGCGTTTCGGTCTCCGGGGTATTAAAGAGCTTCTGGAGCATTTCCCTTCGTTGTGGAGCTTTCATTCCTCCATGCAGCACGACCAAATGGTCAACAGATCCTTCGATCATGCCCCTTAGCAATTCAAGATGTTCTTTTCTTTCAGTAAGAATGATGGGAGAGCGTCCTTCTCTAAGACTGCTAAGTACATCCATGCAGATAAGATCGTTTCTGGCTGTATCGGCTATGAGGAGCGGCCAAATCGAAGTAATGTGGTCGCCTTCGACCCATTCGGATGAAAAATCAGTCTGCCGTTCAACCAAAAGCTGTCGAAACGCAGCCTCTTTTGTGACGGTCTTTGTGCTTACAGAATAACGAATCGGACCGCACTGCATGATAATAATAGGCTGATGCCCGTCCCTCCGATATGGGGTGGCGGTAAGGCCGGTGACATACTTCGCGTTTGACGCCATCATAACGCGCTCAAAAGAAACCGCTGAGATATGATGACATTCATCTACGATTATCTGCCCGTATTGCCTGATTCGATCGTCTACCCCGTCCCCTTTATCCAGGCTCTGAAGCATAGCGACATCGATGACTCCTGTCGATTTATTCTTGGCGCCGCCTATCTGTCCCACATTCTTGATGTCCATGTCTAAAAATGATGCGATTTTGGCGCGCCACTGATCGAGCAGCGGCTTGCGATGGACCAGGACAAGAGCGTTTGCCTTTCTTTCGGCTATTAGCTTGATGCCCAAAACTGTCTTCCCTAAACCAGGAGGAGCAACGAATACGCCGGTATCATGCTTGAGCATCTCCTTAAAGCCCTTTCTCTGGAGCGGGGTGAGTTCACCCTGAAAGACGAACTCGGCAGGTTCTCCCGCAAATCTCTTGTCGTCAATGTCGAGGTCGATATCATTCATCGACAAAAGCTTAGTAAGATCATCCAGACAGCCTCGTGGTATGGCGACATATGAATCAATCTCCTCAGCGCAGGAAATAACTCTTGGAGTCGTAGCCGTAGAAAAACGCATACTTTGTTTCTTGAAGAATTCAGGGTTCTGAAATGATGAGAGCCGTTTGATTCGCGTTATGAGTTGGGAAGGAAGACCGTCTTTCTTAATGTAAAGCCGGTTGGCCATAACAACTTTGATTTGATCAGGGAGGGCACATGTGAGCTTTGTGAATATACGTTTGGACAAAGACTGGCTTTCCCACGGTGTAGCCTCTTCGTCGCTCTGGCTCGTTGGAATGCCGAGTAGGCCTTTTATCTTAATATTTTCTTCAAGAAATTTTGAGAGTCCGGCAAAAGACATGCGACAAACGCTTCTAAGGATAGCCCACTGATCAGGGTAAGGTGTCAGGTTTTTGTCGACAAAAACGCTGTTACCGGTTTCCCGCGGAACTTTCTGGAGCGGCAGTGCTATCAGATTACCGAATCCGCCTTTTGGAAGAGTGTCCTGGTTAGGAAAGAACCTGTCGTAGCTCTTCATGTCGAGCTCATGCCTATGCTCCATAGTCTCAGTTATCATGAACTCACCGAGTTGGCGGGCGAGTGCGGCCGGCACCGGCTCACTGAAGAATATCCATACGTGCCCCCCGTTGCCCGATCTGGACCGCTCAAGATAAGCCGGGATTGCGTTTGCCTCGCATGTTGTCAGAAAAGCAGTTGCGTCTTTGGCCCATTCTTCCTTATCGAAATCAACGGCCAGAAACCAGCAATAATCATCCGCGAGTAATGGATACACGCCGATTGTAATATGTCCGTCAAGGTGCTGTCTGATGACTCCGTCGGTCACGGGAACAAGGGCCCGATGGTCACATTCACTGCATTTCACCGCTGGCTTTCTGCACACTCCGGATTGCCACTCTTTTTGGCAGACCGGACTGTACCCTGTTTTACCGGTCTTCTTGCTTTCCCAGAGCTTCGGATAGACGTCTTCCCGGCCTCGAAAAAGGCTTCGAAATATTTGTATCTTTTCTTCAGGAGAAAGAGTGGATGAGAAGGTTTGTTTCTTTTGCTCATCTGCCTGAGCGGCAACAAGCTTAGTTTGTAGAGCTTGAAGGTGATCAGCAAGGCTTGCTTTCTCCCTGTCTATCTCACTGATACGAGACTTGAGCTCTTCGATTTCAGCACTAAGTGTTTTTATCAGATGTTCGTTCATTATTATTTAATGCTAATCCCTGGAACTGTCTAAGATCATGGCTTTACGACTCGCGGTGACCAATACTTCCACCCTTGTCGACAATATTTTTAATGATAAAATTCTTCTATATGATGCTTATATTAGCAGTGTAACATCAGAAGTAGAAAAAAAATAGAACAGGCAAGCCAAGCTCTGCAATTGGAGACGTATTGGAGACGTATTTTGGGGGATTAGTTCCTTTATTTATCAAATATTTAAATGGCGGAGGGGGTGAGATTCGAACTCACGGTAGGATATAATCCTACAACAATTTTCAAGACTGTCGCCTTAAACCGCTCGGCCACCCCTCCAGGAGAAGCGCGTTTTATACTATCAAATTTTATATGTAAATTCTATTATACCACTACCGGAGCTTGAGAAGGACCATTCCTGATAGGGGATCAAGCTCTCGCACAGCATTCACGCCCTTTATTTCCATGACGATTGCCTCAAGGACAAGAAAAGTTTCTGTTTTTTCTCTCATGCAGCCGGCCTTCACGCTGTCGTGTTTTGAGTAAGCACCGTGGAAGTGGAGCTTGGGTTCATCGCCCTGCCAGAAGATAGTGCCCACGCCTACGATCTCATGGCTTTCATTCAGTTCGCGCCAGACAGGCACAGGCGGCATTTTTTCGGTTTCAGGCCCCACTACAAACCTGCCTCTTTTCATGCCGCCCACAAGATAAAATACTCCAGCCCTGATGTTTTCTTTTTTTGCGATCTCCGCTATCCCGGGGAGTATATGGTCTCCGTCTTCAAATCTTGCCACTACGACTCTGCCTGGTTCGCCGATTCTATAATCCATAATTCACCATTCTCCTTTTATATAAAAATACAGGCCATAGCCTATTGCCTATAGCCTATGGCCTGTATTTTTTCATAAACTTCTTCGACTGAAATGGATTCCATACATTTGATGTCTTTGCATTTCTTTTTATAGCACGGTGCGCAGGGGGTATCTGCCTTGATGACAATGTGCCCGCTGCCGTATGGCCCCGTCCTTGCAGGACTGGTCGGGCCAAACAATGCTGCAACGGGCACGCCGCATGCCGCGGCAATGTGCATGGGGCCTGAGTCGTTCGTCACCATTAATCTGGCATTCCTGATAAGGGAAATCAATTCTTTGATATCGGTCTTTCCTGCCATAGATACTGCCTTGCCTTCAGAGAGTGATACCGCCTCTTTTGCCAGGGTATCATCTTCTTTGGAGCCGATAATTATACTCCGTATGCCGAACAGGGAAGCGAGCCGCCCGAAACGCTCCGCAGGCCACTGTTTTGTCTTCCATCGGGCGCCGGGAGCAAGCACTACATAATCTCCGAGTTCCTGTTTCAGCTGTCGGATTTCCGGTGATTCTTTAACAATCGGAAGAGGGAACGCAATGCTGCTGGTGTCGCAGCCCAGGGCTGAGGCTATATTGAGATAACGGTCAACCGCGTGTACGTCCCTGCCGCCAGTGATTATATGCGTGTAAAAAAGACGACTTCCTTCCCGCGCCTCGCTGAATCCTAATCGCACAGGTGCTTTCGTTGCAGCAGTCAGTATGCCGCTCCTCAGCAGACCCTGGAGGTCAACCGCGATATCATAAGATTCGCCACCAAGTGCGCTCAGCAGATTTCTGAGCTCGGACACTGTCCCGTGTATCTTTTTTATTTTTTTCCACTGGTCTTTGTTAATGACCCAGAGTTTCTGCACCATCGGATGATTTTCAAGCAGACCTTCGAGCCCCTTTGCAATCACCCAATGAATTTCAGCATCGGGAAAAGATTCCCGTATGACATTAAGAAAAGGCAGGCTGTGCACAACATCGCCCAGCGAACTCGGTTTAATAATGAGCAGCTTCCGGGGTGCCTCTTTTATATTAAGCCGCTCCATACGAAAGTATCACCTTCACCGCTTCTTCAAGATTGCCGGCTATTGCATCGGCATACGGCGATGTCTGCTGTTTTCCGGTAGTAACCAGTATGCCCCTGGCGCCGACTGCCTTTGCAACCAGCATATCAGCGTCCTTATCACCGACAACAAAAGACCTGCTGAGATTAATCTTGTGCCGCAACCTTGCTTTGACAAGCATGCCTGGAGAAGGTTTCCTGCATGGGCAATAGTCATCCGGACTGTGGGGACAATAGTAAAAGTCATCAAATCCGTAGGTCCCGGTAAAAACCGCATTAACGTCCCTGGCAAATGATTCTTTAACGAGCCCTCTCGATATTCCTGATTGATTGGTTATCCCGATAAGAAGAAACCCTCTGTCTTTGAGTTCTCCGAGGCTCACAATGCCGGGAAATATCTCAAAGTCCTTCCAGTCGTTTAGAAAGTGGGCATCTCTGCACAGGGTCCCGTCCCTGTCAAAAAAGACCGCCCTCTTATGCGGGAGCATTTCTTTGATCTTGAAAAAAACCTCTTCAGCAGTGACTGTATACATGCACCGCAAGTCTTTTGTCCGGCAGCTGCGTTCAAAACACGGGCTGCATGAAAAGTCTTTTTTTATTGCGGTGTGGCCTTCCCCGGCAGGCCCGGTCAGCTTAGGGTCGGTGGAGCCGAAGATGGCCATAGTAGGGGTGCCTAAAGCACAGGCGATATGCATAGGACCTGAATCATTGGTGAGCAGTATATCGCATTCCGCAATCAGCGCCGCAAGCTCCCTGAGCGATGTCTTCCCTGCAAGAAAAAGTTTGTCTTCCGGTATCTGCTTGTCGATTTTCTGTGCCATTGCCGCTTCGCTTTTGCTTCCGAAAATTACTATGCCCCCGCCGGTATCCCTTCTGAACCAGTTCGCCACATCTGCAAATCTTTCGGGCAGCCAGCGTTTTGCAGAGCCAAAGGTTGCGCCGGGGTTAACTCCGAGTATAGGTCTGTTCAGCTCAGACAGCACTTCACGGGCCTTCATTCGCTCCTCAATGGAGAGGTGAATCACAGGCTCCTCAAAGTCCGCGTGAATACCGGCTGAATCAAGGAGGTTCAAATAGTACATTGTGTGGTGTATCTTCCGGTCAGCACCGTTAAATGGAACGGCATCTGTCAGCAGAAACCCTCTTCCGTCCCTGTTGTAGCCAATCCTTCTTGGGATCCCGGCAAGCCAGGCTATCAGCGCTGCATCAAAAGCGTTCTGCAGAAGCAGTGCCATCGCAAATTTCTTTTTCCTGAGAAACCA
>JBEKJD010000184.1:0-6518 GCA_050011415.1 Dissulfurispiraceae bacterium
CTGCGCGCTTACTTTGACGACGGCACACCGCTTGGTTCGGTGAATAATCCGGAATGCCGTATTGATTCCATCGCGCAAAGCTGGTCTATTCTTTCAGGCGCCGGTGATACAGAACACTCACACATGGCAATGGAAGCGGTGGATAAGCTTCTCGTTCGACGGGACCATGGCCTGGTCCAGCTCCTGGACCCGCCGTTCGATAAATCGAATATGAACCCAGGTTACATCAAGGGATACGTCCCGGGTGTGAGGGAGAATGGCGGGCAATACACCCATGCGGCTATCTGGGCCGCCATGGCCTTCGCTGCGTTGGGCGACAGCAGTCGCGCGTGGGAACTGTTTATGATGATCAACCCGGTAAACCATGCGGGATCTCCTGAGCAGATCGCGACCTACAAGGTTGAACCGTATGTTATGGCGGCAGACGTATATGCGGTCTTTCCGCACATTGGCCGCGGTGGATGGACGTGGTACACGGGAGCTGCCGGCTGGATGTACAGGCTTATCCTTGAATCGCTTCTCGGGCTGAGGCTTGAAACAGACAAGCTGCATTTCTCGCCTTGTCTGCCGGGGGAGTGGGAGTCGTTAAAGATCCATTACCGCTACAGGGAAACCGTCTACCATATTGCTGTGCAGCAAACTGACAAGGGCAGCGCGGCGGGTGTGATCGTCGATGGTGTAGAGCAGCCTGATAAGGCAATTCCACTCCTTGACGACAATCTGGAACATTCGGTCGAGGTGAGAATACCCGGCAAATAATCTGCTGTTTTTAAGGTCAGGCACATGGCCTTACTTTTGCACTTCATAGCTGACTGATGTCACCACAAAGGCTTCTGTACCTTGGGGTCTGCTCACCACAACTTCTTCACCCTCGGTTTTGCGTAACAGCGCCTTTGCCATTGGAGAATCAATGCTGATAAAACCTCTTTTGAGATCGAATTCGTCCGGACCTACGATGCGATAGCGAAACAGATTACCATCGGAATCCTCAAGCTCGACCCAGGCTCCGAAAAATACTTTGGACGTATCATCAGGCCGCCTGTCCACGACAATCAATTCGCTCAGCCTCTTTGAGAGAAACCGTATACGGGAATCGATCTGCCTTAACTGTTTCTTACCGTAAATATACTCCGCGTTCTCTGAACGGTCCCCCATGGCCGCGGCTTCGGCAACTGCCAGTGTGACCTGAGGGCGCTTTACCTTCCAGAGATATGAGAGTTCCTCGCTCAAACGCGTTCGACCTTCAGGGGTAATATACCGGGAGGGATTTGCTTTATTACGGAATGGTTGCATGCCGTATTTCTCTCAAGATTAAATAAAGGAGAGGGCCCTCTGCTTGACGCAGAGGGCCCTCGATTTCTTATTGTTTAACTACCGTGATTGCCTTGGGACCCTTGGGGCCTTGTTCAGTATCAAAGCTGACTCTGTCACCCTCGGCAAGGGATTTAAATCCCGCGCCCTGGATGGACGAGTGGTGTACAAAGACATCCTGACCGTCTTCGCCTGTTATAAAGCCGAAGCCTTTTGAGTCATTGAACCACTTTACTGTTCCATTAACCATTGTGTTTACCTCCTCGCATAAAAAGTAAAGTATCAGAATTCCCGGTGCATCAAAAAAAAATGGCCACGAAGCTAAAAGTCCCCGTGGCAATCGCTAATGTGCGTTAACTAACCTCTGAACCTTCTGCAACTATTATGGCATCAATATGAATAGAATAGCAAGGAATGGTTTTGTGAATTGTTTCTGTATGGTTTTGTTATTGAGCTTGTGTTTTATTCCTGCTGAGGCAATTGCTGATGCCAGGCTATTATCGCTTGCACCATGGCGGTGATTGTAGCTTCTTTCGGCACAATCGAGACTGTCAGACCCGCCTTATTTATTGCACTTTCAGTAACAGGTCCTATAGCTGCTATAGCCGCCGGTTTCAGGAGACTCATCGCGTCATCTCCCATCATCTCGATAAAGTTGTTGAATGTGGCCGCACTGGTAAATGTGGCGACGGAGATACGCCCCTCCTGCAGGAATCGTTTAAGTCTTTTGCCGTGTTTTTCAGGCTTGATAGTACGGTAGGCCACCGGCGTATCTATCTCGCCGCCGAATTCCCGTACCTTCTTCGGGAATAACTCTCTTGCGATCTCTGCCCGTGGCAGAAGGATTTTTACTCCCTTCAGCAGCGAAGGCGTGGCGGTAGGAAGTTGGGAAGCCGCGTTATTTTTGCCTGCGTGCTCTTGAACAATAGCGTTTAGGAGTCCTTCGGCGTTGAACTCTTCCGGAACGAGATCCACTTTCAATCCGTAATTTCCCATGGCTCCGGCTGTTTTGTTCCCAATGGCGCACAATTTTATTCCCTTCATATCTCTTATGTCCCTGTCTTTGGCAAGAAAGCGCTGCATGAAAAATCTGAACCCGTTTGCGCTGGTAAATATAAGCCAATGATATGAACTAATCCTGTCTATTGCGGCATCTAATGAAGTAAAGCTTTCAGGAAGGACTGTTTTGATAGTCGGGAATTCAAAAATCTCAGCCCCTAATTCTTCCAGCATTGCGTAATCCGTTGTGTATTCCCTCGTTATCAGGATTCTTTGGCCAAAAAGCGGTTTTTTTTCGTACCATTCGAGAGTACCCCGCAGCTTGACCACATTGCCTACAACCATTACGGCAGGAGGCCTTATGCGCTCTTCCTTAACCTGTCCTGATATATTGCCCAATGTGCCGACAACGGTCTTTTGATCAGGTCTGGTCCCCCAGCGGACTACTGCTGCCGGGGTATCCGGGGATTTTCCATGCCCTATAAGTTTCAAGGCTATATTCTCTATGTTTTTCACTCCCATAAGGAAAACAAGGGTATCAACACCTGAAGCCAGTTTTGCCCATTCAATTGTGCTTTCAGGTTTAGTTATGTCCTCATTTCCGGTGATTACCGAGAATGACGATGAATACTTCCTGTGAGTGAGTGGGATGCCTGCATATGCCGGAGCTGCAATGGATGAGCTGATGCCGGGGACAACTTCGAACTCGATCCCTTCAGCGGCAAGCGCCTCGGCCTCTTCTCCCCCGCGGCCAAATATAAAAGGGTCGCCCCCTTTTAACCTGCATACGAGCTTGCCTTCCTTTGCCTTGTGTATAAGAGCGCTGTTTATACTGTCCTGAGTCATCTCATGATGCCCGCCGCGTTTGCCGGCATATATAAATTCGGCATCATGATTGATATAATTTAAAATCTGCGCATTAAGATGAAAGTCATAGACTACGGCCTCGGCTTTCTGGAGACATCGCATGCCTTTTACTGTTAAAAGTCCGATATCGCCGGGGCCTGCCCCTATAAGATAAACTTTCCCTCTTTTCATGTTAAATTAAAATCCTGACCACAACGCACAGAGAAAAAAAGACGCGGGGACGCGGAGACACGGTGACGCGGGGAAAAGCCTGTTCAATTTTGTCGTTTCTCCGTGTCTCCGCGTCTCCGTTTCTCCGTGTCATTTGATCCATCAGCTGCTTATTTCACCGTTGACCGGAGGGATGTTCCTGCCGTACACTTCGTCGAGGATTTCTTTGGCGCCCATGGCAAGGAGCTTCTCCGCCAATCGGACAGCAATCGTTTCTGCATGGTCAGGGTTGCCTTCGATGTGGTCTTTTACAATCCTGTCTCCGGTAACGCTTCCCACGAGTCCGTCTATGGCGATAATGCCGTTAAGCACTTTTGCGTGAGCGGCAATGGGGACCTGGCAGCCTCCTTCAAGGCGGTGCAGAAGAGCTCTCTCAGCCCTCACGCACAGAGCGGTTTCGGGGTGATTGAGCGGACTGATAAGTGAATTAATAAAGTCATCGTCAATCCTGCATTCGATACCGACTGCCCCCTGGCCAATGGCAGGCAGGCTTATTTCAGGATGCAGTATCTCGGTAATACGGTCTTCCCATCCGAGTCTCCTCACACCCGCGACAGCCAGGATTATGGCATCAAACAGGCCTTCATCGAGTTTTCTTAGCCTGGTGTTGAGATTCCCTCTTAATTGCTCGATTTGCAGATCGGGTCTCTTATTGAGGAGCTGGCAGGAGCGCCGCAGGCTGCTCGTCCCCAGCCTGGCCCCGTGGGGCAGGGTGTTAAAACCCCTTACTCTGAATTGTCCGTCCTTTACCCCGGATATAAAGGCATCCCGCGGGTCTTCACGCTCGCAGATTACAGCAAGATGAAGTCCTGAAGGAAACTCTGTCGGAACATCCTTCATGCTGTGGACAGCAATGTCGGCCTTGCCTTCCAGAAGCGCTTCCTCGATCTCTTTGACGAAAAGTCCTTTGCCTCCTACTTTTGCAAGGGGGACATCCAGTATTTTATCTCCTGTTGTCTTGATCTTGTTGAGTTCGATATGCACGCCCGGATAGAGGTTTCCGAGACGGGCCTTAACCCATTCGGCCTGCCACAAGGCAAGCGCACTGCCCCGCGTGCCGATTATGATTTTATTTTTCATGGTTGTACTACCCATAGATGCCTTCATTTCAGTTTCAAAAACATTGTTGAGTTTGTCCCGTGAAAGATTAGGGCAATCAGGATTAAATCAGTGTATTTCACTTTACACATAATTGAGTATTATAACAAAGTATCATGTTTATAAGTCAGTATTTATGTTGACGACATTTGTGCGAGGTATAATATGAGTAGTATAAATTACACTTTCCAAACATTATAGGTGCTCTTTAAATTTCTTAAAACCTCTTGATATAATCCCTAATAAACTCTTCTCCCTTGGCTCATACTCGATTCCTTGCACATGCTTCATCTCTTCTCCATACTTTACATTCAGGGACGTTGACTTGGACATGGAAAGGATCTGACTTGGATAAACACTCCTGTGCCCTGTCATCAGGAAACTGATTACACACGATACAGCGGCGTAAGGCGCGAGCTGTGGTCCAAAAAACTCAACTGCCATTATACTTGCCGAAATGGGCGTATTTGCGGCGCCGGCAAGCAGACTGACCATTCCTATTGCTGAAAATACCGAGGTATCGAACCCTGACAAGTGTCCGAGGATGTTTCCGGCAGTTGAGCCAACAAAAAAAATTGGCGTGATAATGCCTCCGCTGCCGCCGAAACTCAGTGTTACTGATGTAGAAAACATCTTCAGGACAGATGCATACAATGGAACTGGCTTGCCTTCCACTGCATTCTTGATTGTTTCAAGTCCAAGTCCAAGATAATTTGTTGACACAAGAAATGTCAGGACTACAAGCGATAAACCGCCCAATAAAGCCTTCCATTCCTCCCTGATGGGCATTTTCTCGTTCAGTTTCTCGAATATTTTCAACATTTCTATAAACAGAAGTGAGAAAATCCCAAAAAATATACCTGCCAGACAGACCTTCAGGAAAAACAGACTACTGAAGACAGGAGTGAAATTAATGGGCTGGTGAAAGTATGAAACACCGAGCGCTGACGATACCTGATATCCGACGATGCCCGCAACAAAGGACGGCAGAAGGACATCATAAAGAAGCCCCCCGACAAATAGTACCTCAACCCCGAATATTGCACCGGCAATTGGCGTACCAAAGACCGTAGCAAAACCGGCGCTGATGCCACAGATAACAAGCTTTCTGCGATCTCTCTTGCCAAATCTAAACAGATCAGCAAACCCTGAGCAGAGAGCAGCGCCAATCTGTGCTGCCGGCCCTTCTTTTCCTGCTGATCCGCCGCAAGATATGGTGACTATTGTAGCGAGGAGTTTGACCGGCACAACAGAGAGTTTAATTTTTCCGGAATTCTTGTGCACGGCTTCAATGATCTTTTCGGTACCGTGACCTCGGGCATCAGGAGCAAAATATTTTACTAAAAGTGTGCTCGATAGAAGACCAACAGGTATCAACAGATAATTGTAAGGAATACTTGATACAAGTGCTATCCCCTTATGAAGTAGTCCAAGGAAAACAGCCGTGGAAACGCCGACGATACTGCCAATGCATGTTGCAAGAGAAAGCCATTTTAGGATGCTGACAAAGAGTACAGATTCTTCTATTAACCTTTTTCTCATGGCTTACAATTCTCTACATACGACGTTTGAATTATCATTATAATTGTTTCAGTCTATCTTTTAAGTATGTTAGGCCAGTTCTCATCCGCCTTCCTGATATTTCCGGGAATATCTTTGCTCCACTTGTCTCTTATTTTCCTGCTGAGGTTGAGGTAAAGCTTGCCTGCAACAATATTCCACTCCTCAGGATCGATATCAGCAGTGGTCCCGACACTTACTGCATATGCGCAATAACCGCCATATTTTGGCACATACTTCTCAGGGTTCCTGATGAACAGGTCCCTGTTATCGGCGCTTGCGAAATGCCATTTTGCACCCATCCAGATATATTCGAATCCTATGCTTCCTCTTACAGGTTTTCCATCAATAAAATAGGCGACAGGGTCATAACCCTTAATTGCCACCCCGTCAGAAGTTTTGTTGACAGGTTCTATTGCGCCGGCAGGGTTTCCCGATTTTCCTGTGCACCCTGAAAAGACGATACCGACAAC
>JBEKJD010000185.1:0-6460 GCA_050011415.1 Dissulfurispiraceae bacterium
GCTCCTGATGGGAGCAATGGCGTCGCTTAATTCGACCCTTACCATGCCGGGTATTGCCGGGATCATCCTTGCCGTTGGTATGGCTGTGGATTCCAACGTCCTCATGTTTGAAAGGATCAGGGAGGAACTGCGGAGTGGAAAAAGTCCGAAGTCGGCAGTGGATGGCGGATACAAGAAGGCGTTCTGGACTATTTTCGACTCGCATGTCACTACGCTTATTACCGCTGCCGTATTGTTCCAGTTCGGCACCGGGCCGATAAAGGGTTTTGCCGTTACTTTGAGTCTCGGTGTTGCTATCAATCTTTTCACCGCGCTCATCGGGACAAAGACTGTCTTTGACATCATGTATTCCAGAAAAGAAACGCAGGGGCTTAGCATATGATAGAGCTTATAAGAAATCCAAATATAGATTTTATGGCTAAAAGGAAGTACGCTTTTACGTTTTCGGGCATACTGTCGCTTATAGGCATTATTGCGATTGTGCAGATCTCGCTTGGGAATGCGAACCTCGGCGTCGATTTTGCGGGCGGTACCGCCGTACAGATCAAGTTCATGCAATCGGTCCCTCTTCATCAGGTAAGGCTTGCGCTCGAGGCCGGGGGTCTGAAGGATTTTGACCTCCAGGATTTGCCTACCGAAAACAAGATACTCATAAGGGTGAAGAAGCAGGAAGATAAGCTGGGTGGCGCTTCCGAACTGATAACCCAGGTGCTCTCCAGGAAATTCACCGATAAAAGGCCTGTTATTGACTCAACTACTGAAATAGGCCCGAAAGTCGGCTCGAGACTGAGACAGGCTTCAATGTGGGCCATACTTGTTGCTACCGGCGGCATCCTTCTGTATGTAGCCTTGAGGTTCCAGCTCCGTTTCGGAATAGGGGCCACCATTGCTACATTCCATGATGTGCTCGCTGTGCTCGGCATTTTCTTTATACTGCATAAGGAGATAAATCTTATTCTTGTCAGCGCGCTGCTGACCATTGCCGGGTATTCGCTTACCGACACCGTTGTCGTTTTCGACAGGATAAGGGAAAATATCAAGCGTTATCTGAAGGACCCAGTTGAAGTCATAATCAACAAAAGTATTAATGAAGTGCTTTCGAGGACTATCGTAACTTCTTTAACGGTCTTCCTTTCGTCGTTGGCCTTGTTCCTGTTCGGCGGAGAAGTCATTCATGACTTTGCGCTTGCCATGCTTTTGGGCGTTGCTGTCGGTACTTATTCTTCAGTATTTGTTGCAAGCCCTGTGGTCATTCTCCTTGGGAAAAAGGGCGAAGGCAAAGCGGCGATAGGTGTTCGATAGAAATAAATAAAAAATGGTAAATGAGAAGTGAATATGGCTGGCCGCGGGATGGCTTGCAGGTGGATAATAAACAAGACCAACCCCGACTATATTGCGTATATTGCCAGGATTGCTTCGGTATCGCCCCTGCTTGCACAGGTACTGTGCAACAGGGGACTGAAAACACCAGCACAGATTGATGCCTTTCTGAATCCGGATATCGGCAAATTTGCCGACCCCTTTGCGTTGCCTCAATTGAAAGCCGCTACCGAAAGAATACGCATAGCCAAAAAAAATAATGAGCGCGTTCTCGTTCATGGTGATTACGATGCAGATGGTGTGACGGCAACGGCAATAATGGTAGAGGGTCTGAGAGAATACGGGCTCGAGGTCCATTTCTTCATACCTGACAGGATGCTTCATGGTTACGGATTCGGCGCCGCAGGCATTGAAAGGGCCGAAGCGCTGGGGACAAAGCTTATTGTCACAGTCGACTGCGGTATCTCTTCATTTGACGCAGCGGCGGCGGCCCGCGCCCGCGGCATTGATGTCATAATTACCGATCACCACGAGCCGGTGCGGAAAGTAAACAAGGGACACGGGGACACGGGGAATCGGGGAATCGGGGCAAATGAGGATGAGGGGACGATGTATCCGGAATTTCTTCTGCCCGAAGCAGTTGCCGTAATCAACCCTAAGGCCGCGGCCTGTCCTCGGGAAATGGCGCACCTGTCAGGGGCTGGCGTGGCACTTAAATTTATCCAGGGGTTATTTGATAATGACATCGACACTGTATACAAGTTATTTGATCTTGCGGCAATAGGCACGGCTGCCGATGTAGTGCCGGTCCAGGATGACAACAGGATCATTATCAGGGAAGGCGTGAAATTGTTGCAATCAGGACAGCGTATAGGACTCAAGGCGCTTTGCGGGGCTGCCGGAATCCGGACAAATTCCGTAAAAACGTCATTTTTAAATTATACGCTTATTCCGAGAATAAATGCCGCAGGACGGATAGCAAATGCTACTGATGTAGTGAGACTCCTCACAACCACGTCTGAAGTCGAGGCCGGGCAGCTTGCCGGATGGATGAACGGTCTGAACACGAGGCGGCAGGAGATAGAGGAGTCCGTATATAATGAGGCTTTGAAAATGGTGGACTCAATGGACGCCGGCGAAGGGGCATTGGTTATTGCCTCAGAGGGATGGCATATCGGCGTTGTCGGAATTGTGGCATCGAAGATTGCCGAGAAGTATTACAGGCCTGCTATTGTTCTTTCCATTGATGGCGGCTCTGCAAAGGGATCGGGCAGGAGTATCCCTGCTTTTGATCTTTACGAAGGGCTTACGCAGTGCAAAGATGTCCTTACGCGGTATGGCGGTCATAAGCAGGCTGCCGGTTTAAGTCTGAAAGCTGATCATCTCGATCAATTCAGAACTCTGTTCTGCCGCAAAGTTCGAGAGAGTCTTTCCGAGGAGGATTTCCTGCCGGTCCTGCTGATTGACAGTGCAGTCAGAATAACAGATATGAGTATCGTGCTTATAGATGAGCTTGCAAGGCTGGAGCCTTTCGGCTATAGTAATGATGAACCGGTTTTCGGCTCCAGGGGGCTTGAGGTGGTACAGCCCAGGATAGTGGGAAATAATCACCTGAAGATGCGTCTGAGGCAAAGCGGACGGAAAATAGACAGCATCGGTTTTAATTTTGGGGCCATGCTGGGCGAGGTTGAAAAGAGCGGTATGATAGATGCCGCGTTTGTGCCAACGATCAACGAATGGGATGGAGGAAGATTCTTGCAGTTAAATCTAAAGGCTATAAGGCCGGCGGGAAAATAGAATTACGAATTAAGAATTAGGAATTAAGAATTGATGAGTTAAAGTTTTTTTCTTCCGCAATTCGTAATTCATAATTCTTAATTCGTAATTTATTTAAGTGTAGAGGGATAATATGACCGAACGGGTGACTATTCCATACTTGCTGAGAAAGAAAAAGGAAGGGCAGAAAATCTCTATGATTACTGCTTATGATTATCCGTTTGCTCAAATAGCTGATGAAGCCGGAGTCGACGCCATTGTTGTCGGGGACTCTGTGGCAATTGTGGTGCAAGGGTATGACACAACCCTCCCCGTAAGTATGGATGAGATGATATACCATACAAAGATGGTCTCGAGGGCTGCAAAGAGGGCTATGATTATTGCTGATATGCCTTTCCTGTCATATCAGGTGAGCAACAGGGAAGCAGTCAGCAATGCGGGAAGGTTTATTAAGGAGGCCGGGGCCCATGCAGTAAAGCTTGAGGGCGGCAGAGAGGTGGCCCAGACAGTTGAAATATTGACAAAGGCGGAAATCCCTGTTATGGCGCATATAGGTCTCACACCGCAGGCAATATATCGCATGGGTGGATATAAGGTCCAGGGAAGAACGGATGAGTCAGCGAAGAGATTGATTGAGGATGCCAGGCTTCTTGAGAGCGCAGGCGCGTTCTCGATCACTCTTGAGGCAATCCCTGCAGGGCTGGCCCAGGAGATTACCGGCATGCTGGCGATTCCTACCATCGGCATCGGCGGAGGACCATACTGCGACGGGCAGGTCCTTGTTATACACGATGTGCTGGGGATGTTTGACCGCTTTGTACCGAAGTTCGTAAAAAAATATGCGAATCTTAAGGCCGACGCCATGGCCGCTGTCAGGAAATATAGGGAAGAGGTAGAAAACGGAATTTTTCCTGGGAGCGAGCATTTGTTTTAAAATGTTAAAATGTAAGAGAATAATTAAAGACAACAGTTTGTCTTCTGTTCTCTGTTAGCTGACTTCTGAGTTTAAGGGGAGGCCGGAATGTCGAAAAAAGCGGTTTTTGTTTGTGTAAAAAGAGATCTCACCCATCCTGTCAGTTTTGCACTCAGGGAATTTGAGGGTAGATTGAGCGTGCGAAATTTTGATAATACCAAGCAGCTGGGAAAGGCGCTGGACGAGATAACCGATGGGGTAATTGTTATTCTCGACTCGACAATCGGAGACGAATCGACCCTTGAGTTTGCGAAGACCAGTAAGGAGCAGAAGCCTGATATTAAGATCCTTCTTATTGTTTCGTCAGGCACTTCAAAGGAAGAGATCGTACGGCTTATACAGTCAAAGATTGTAAGCGGGGTGCTCATGAGGCCTTTTACAGGTGAGCAAATGAGCGATAATATCGATAAATTGTGCGGTTTTCAGAAGAAAGATGTGCCCTGGTATATGCAGACAGGGTTTAAATAAAAAGTTAAAAGTAAAAAGTAAGAAGTTAAAAGTTAAAAGGAGGCAGCAAAAACCAGCGACTCTGTCATTTCCCTTTAACTTCTCACTTTTAACTTCTCACTTTTTACTTTTTCTTTAAGGACTCTTTCAGCGCTGTATTCATGATCTCACCCCTCCAGGTATTCAATGCGCTTCTCAGTTCCATATCCTCGTTGATAGCTGATTCAATGCCCTTACCGGCAAGAGTGACTATATAGGGCAGGGTCGCATTCGTAAGTGCAAGCGTCGAAGTGCGCGGATACGCGCCCGGCATATTTGCAACGGCATAATGGATTATGCCTTCTACGCTATAGATGGGTTTGTCGTGTGTGGTAGGCCTGGATGTTTCGACGCAACCTCCCTGGTCAACAGATACGTCAACGATCACCGAACCCCTTTTCATGGTCTTTAGCATGCCCTTTGTAATAATGAGAGGTGTTTTGCCGCCGGGAACAAGTACCGCGCCGATGATAATGTCGGCCTCCCTGATTTCCTCCTGCACAGTTTGATGCAGGAGCGGCAATGTCTTGACGTCCCCCATGAACAGTTCATCGATACGCCGCAACCGCTCTTCACCCTTATTCATAACAGTCGTGTCGATGCCGAGACCGTGAGCAATACGGGCGGCATTGGTCCCCACAACCCCCGCGCCAAGAATTAGCGCCTTTGCAGGTTTGACCCCCGGTGTCCCGGCAGGCAGTATACCGCTGCCCCCGTGAATTTTCTGGAGGAAATATGCGCCCATCAGAGGAGCCATCTTTCCGGCAATCTCGCTCATTGGTACAAGCAGGGGAAGTGTGTCACCTTTCTGCAGAGTCTCGTAGCCGAATGATGTAACTTTTTTCTCGAGCAGCACCACGGTCAGTTCATGGTTCGGTGCAAGGTGCAGATATGTGAATAACGCCTGTTTTTCCCGGATAAGACTGAATTCATCAGCGAGGGGTTCTTTGACTTTAACGATAAGCTCAGACTCATTAAATAGCGTTTCTCTGCCTGCGATGCGGGCGCCGGCAGCAAGGTATTCGGCATCGGAAAATCCGCTGCCTTCACCCGCGCCGGTTTCAACATATAAACTATGACCGTGTCCCTTAAGTTCTTCAACACCCAACGGCGTAATGCTGACCCTGTATTCCTCTCTCTTGATTTCCTTTGGCACGCCGATTAGCATGAGTGGTTCCTCCGTAAGTAATACTCTTTACCGCAATTTTACCATAGGTGCAGCACGGATATGTATTGCCGGTTTTTACAAATGTAAAAATATTTTCTCTACAGTATTGTAGCAGACGAACAACTTTGTTCTAAAATGCGGGGAACAAAAAGGTGGGTATTTTTTAAATTCAACTAATTATAAACTGGCAAGTTTATTGCTTCATAAAGCTTGCATCAAATAAGGCTGATCTGAAAGGAGATTACTATGAAAAGGATAGAGGCCATTATACGCCCCACCAAGGTAAACCAGGTATGCGCCAGTTTGGAAAAAGTGGGCTATTCCGGCGTCATGATTTCCGACGTTGAGGGTCACGGAAACCAAAGGGGGACTACTGAACGTAAGATACGAGGCATAACGTATAGAGTGCCTTTCGTGGGGAAAAAGAGAGTGGTATTGGTTGTAAAAGACAAAGAGGTTGACAGCATTATGAAGGCTATTCGCGAGGCTGTGTGCACCGGCAAGATTGGAGACGGTAAGATATTCGTCTCGTCCATAGACACTGCCATGAGGATAAGGACAGGCGAGACCGGAGAAGATGCAGTCTAACAGACCCTCTTACTAATATTGCCACGTCAACTTTGCAAATATGTTTCTCTGCACCTGGATGGGGTTTGTTCCGAAGTACTCTTCCGTAAACTCGGGGTGGTATTTTTCAAAGAGGTTTTGCACGCCTATGGCAATCCGCAGTTTTGGCG
>JBEKJD010000186.1:0-6455 GCA_050011415.1 Dissulfurispiraceae bacterium
TCCTTTTCTATTTTCACAACCTTGCCTGCGTTTATCACATCACCCTCTTTCACCGGGGTACCATTGATTATAGCCATCTTCCTGCTGCTGTTTACAAGTATGAGAGTTAAGACAGCCGCTGGTGGCGAAACCGGCGGCGGCGCCACTTGCGAGAGAGGCTGGCCGGGAAACTCTTTTTTCGGGGTCAGTTGAACAGCAGCGATTTTTATCGGGCTCTGCAGTGCGGCGGCAGTTACCGGCATCCGTTTGCTGATTGCCGGAACTGCTGCGACCGAAAAAGCAGCAAGGTCTTTTTCATTGCCGGAAAGTGCCGGTTCGAACTTTACCGAGCGCAAAAAAAAGAAGACTGCCGCAGCTATAACAAACGGCAACCCAAGCCATACAACTGTCCTATTGTCCAAATTGACCTCTCCTAAATACAAAGTGACAGGTGATAGGTTATAGGCTACAGGTTATTGAGAAAATTCCATGCCCTATAACCTATCACCTATAGCCTGTTTTTATTATTTTTTAGGCATATGCAGTGAGCCCCTAATTTCACAGAGCACCTTGTCCGGCCCCTTTGAAAGCGAGATATTCGTTATGCCGAAAAACGGAAATTGCAATGACTGCAAATAGCCGATCGTATTTACTAAATCGGTATAATCCCCCGAACCGAGCTTTATCTGGACCGGCAGGCTTATTTCATCGCCCTGTCGTACCATATTGGAATTAGGCACTGTTATCTCGTTGCCCTTCATCTTCTCCTTAAAATCGTCAATACCTTCCAGCAACACTTCTTCGGGCAGACGCGAAAGCACGCGCGGAGGCAACACGGCCTTTATACCGGACAGCGAGGACTCCACCGCATGGCTTGTATCGCGCACTTGTATGAGATTGAGCCTCGCATTTCTCAGCGTATTCACGGTTTCGGCAAGTGAATCCCTGTACTTTATGCCAAGGATAATGGATGACGCCACCATCACAAAAACAAGGCCGGCCATCATGTAATAAAGTATGGCCCGCTTTAACCGCACGTCTGAAACCGGTTTATCTATCACTGTACTGCACCTCGACATGAAAATTTCTGCTGTTCATATCAAAAGAGTCGGATGCCGTCGTAAATCCTTTAAGCCCTTTGAGTTCATCGAGGAATCCGCGATAATGCTTATCTATATCTGCATACTTTCCGGCGTTTAAACTCCCCTTTAACTGTATATTCAGGGTACCTGGTGCGGCAGAAACAGTTACCGCGTCCAACTGCAAGGTGTTCCCGCGCACCGTATTCAGCGAGGCCAATGAAATCAGTGCCTTCTGGATATCCGGCACAGAGGTTACAGAATTCATAAAATTTATAATCGGCACATATTCACTAAGCTGCTTATTAAGCGTTTCATAGGTCTGGCGGTTCGATTCCATCTGACTTATCTCAGCCCTCAGCATATCAGCGTTTTTTTTCAGGCTGACGATTTCCGATATGTTTTTTTTCAAATACCATAACCCGGCAAACGAGAGAAGCATGAATATTATGGCGCCGGAAGCGACTATTTTTTTTTGCATCATAAGACGCGCATACCGCCCTGGCAGAACGCTTATGCCGTCTTTCCCGCCGCCCGGAAGGACTGCCGCAATCAGCGCCAGGTAATCCGCAGCAGCTTCCCGGTCCACTATTACATTCTCAGGGAAACGAACGCAGGCAGAAGGGATGGCAAATCTCATTGAAGCATCATAATTAGAGCATAGGCTGCCGATCAGGAGTATCGAATCCGGCGTCGTTCTCAATGTCTGGCGACAGTAGTTCACCGTCATATTGACATCGTGAACGTCGATGTCATGAATCCCCGGTTCCAGGGCCTGGGTGGTCCTTATAAAATGAATTTTTCCGTCTTTCATAAGGAACATTATCTTATTAAGCCCTGATTCAGTAATGCACAAATACAATTCATCCTTATTGCCCGATACCGCATTGACCAGTCGCGATAATACGGTGGCAAAAGGGAAGATGTATTTTACCGTTTTATTGTATTTGTCAAAGCGCTGGATAATCTGAAACAGGTCGGCATTATCTACTGCATAAAAAAATACTTCCCTGACTTTTTTACCCTCGCGGACTGTGTCGCCCAGCACGGTATAAGAAAAGGAGAAATCCTTCAGTTCAGGGTTTTTC
This sequence comes from Dissulfurispiraceae bacterium, assembly GCA_050011415.1. Taxonomy (GTDB): domain Bacteria; phylum Nitrospirota; class Thermodesulfovibrionia; order Thermodesulfovibrionales; family Dissulfurispiraceae; genus JADFXI01. The sequence goes on from JBEKJD010000186.1 coordinate 2,147, forward strand.
TTTCTTATTTCTGAATCAACCATTTGCCTGACGAATTTATCTTTGGCAGGGGGCAAATATAAGATGTCGTTATAAAAGACCTTGAAATCAGCGACAACAATAAAATTACGGGCCTTTTCGCGTAAAAGGAAATCGTCAAACTCTTCGTTTTTAAGGAGGAGCGCTTTCCGGACTTTTATTTTGCTGCGGCCGGACGATACGTACAATACCCTGACAAATTCATTCTCAAAGCTGACTGTAATCTCTTTTGCCAAGCCGTAACCCCTTATTAGCGCGAGGGCCGGGCATCGTGAGCCTGACGCGCAATGCTTTGACGCCGATATTGGTATTATTATATCACGGTCACAATAGACCATGCCTTAACAGCCGGGAAAAATCAGCAAAACATTTACCCTTTTTTCGCCTATTGGGTATAATGTGATTATGATTACGCTTGAAGGATTCCTGAAGATTTTCGGGGATACGCGTTTCGAACAGACCGCATTAAAGAATTTCTACCGGTCTGTACGAAAATCGACAATTCTCCTGCTGCTCGGCAAACGCTCATTGACCGAGGTTTTTCATCAGGAGGAAACCTGTCAGTGGCCCATATTACGGGAAATCGACAACCCTGATCTGCCCCTCTACCGCAATGCCGACAAGACCCTGCTCGATGCGTTCATGGAAACTATTAAAAATGAAAAAATACTGAGAGAGCAAAAAAGATATATGGAAAGAGTCAAATATTGGAGCTCGCTTCTGACCATCATAGAGAAACGGGCAGAACTTTTCAGGAGCATTTTTAATTTTTGCAAAAAAGACGAGACGCGCTGCGATGCGGTAGCTGAGCGGTATAAACGGATTGGAGAGCGAAGAACAACAAGAAACAGGCGTACCGCCTGGGGGATAGGGATCGGAGCAGGCGCTGCAGCCGGGGCTGCAGCCTTATGGTACATTTCAAAAAAAGATAATAAATGACTTTGCCTTTATTTTTTGATTTCGCCGAGAACACGGCCTAACTCTTCAAGGGCCTTCCCGGCCTCCGCGTACTTGCCCTGTCCCGTCAGACTGCGGAATTGATCATAATACTTGACCGCAGACTTAATTAAGTCCTTGCCCGGGGCCTCAGCTTTGACTGCCGGCCCTTTGGCAGCTGCCTGCGTGTATCCGCCTGTGAAGAACTTGTTCAGGGCATCTTCGAAGCTCGAGCCATATGATAGCTGGTCACCAAACACTACTACCACCCTTCTCAGTTCAGGCATTTTGCCCACCGAGGCCTGAAGATAAATAGGCTGGACATACATCAGTCGGTAATTTGACAGGGGGACGGCCAACAGGTTCCCGAACAGCACGGACGAGCCCTGCTGATTCCACAGAGTCAAATCCTTGCTAATGACCTCATCCTGGTTGATCCTGATGCCTATCTGCAGAGGACCGTACACAAGTTTGTCTTTCGGGAACTTGTAAAGAACAAGCCCTCCATATTTAGGGCCGTCACATCTGGCTATAAGCATGGCAACCATATTGTTTCGAGGATTGGCTTTATCTCCGGAATAAGGAGAAAATGGCAAGGCAAGTACAAATTCTTCCGTTTCGCTGTCAGGCAGGCGATCTATCAGGTAGTATGGTGCAATATGTGGCGCTTCCTCCGCCTTTGCCGCAGCGCGTGACACCTCCCATGCATCTTCACGGTTATAAAAGACATGGGTATTGTTCATGTGATAGGTCGTGTATATTGAACTTTGGATGTTCAACAGGTCCTCAGGATATCTAATGTGCTGTCTGAGCGATGACGGCATTTCTGCAATGTCCAGGAACATTCCCGGAAATGCCTTTGCATAAGCTTTAGCAATAGGGTCTGTTTTGTCGGCAATATAAAAAGATACCGTCCCGTTGTAAGCGTCCACAACCACTTTAATGGAGTTGCGTATGTAATTCATGCCGCCGTTTGATGCCGGCTGGGAATACGGATATGTATACGCCGTTGTGTAAGCATCCCATATGAAATATATCCTGCCGTCAGCTACAACATAGTAACTATCTGAATCATAGCTGAGAAACGGCGCAATCTCCTGTACCCGCGAACGTATGTCCCTGCGGAACATCACACGGCTTTCAGGGGTCAGTTCCTGGGTAGTGAACATCCTGATGCCTTCAAATCTCAGGGCAAAGACAAGCTTCTTGAGGAACGTATCAAGCTTAATCCCGCCCTTGCCCGCATAATGATACTCGGCGTTTGTATCTCCTTTCGGATAGTCGAATTCTTTGGCCTTTGTGTTTACATATATCAGGTTAATAGTTTCCGCGCCGAAATAAATCCTTGGCTGGTCAAGCTTAAGTTGAGGATAGGATGTTGCCGGCGGTATATCTTTCAGCAGGTAATCAGGAAGCCCTTCAGGCCCGAAACTGTTGACAGCCGCGGCAACAGCGCCATAGCCGTGCGTGTAGACCAGTCTCAGGTTCTGCCATGTCTTGGACTGCGGGGCAAGCCGGTCGACATTCAGTTCGCGGAGGGACAGCATAAGTTGAGTGAGTTTTCCGTTAAGGACATATCTGTCTACTGCAACGTCGGAAAAATAATAATAGAGACGCAAGGCCTGGTTCTGATTGTTTGCCGCTTCCAGGATCTTGGGGTCCCAAAGCCTGATACCGTCCACAATAGCTTTGTCATTTTTTGCAATAGGCTCAACCGATGTGTTAACAGGGTAGTTTATCTCTGCAATTTGATTCAGTCCGTAAGCGTCTCTTGTAAACGCAATATTCCGTTCCAGGTAGGGGGTTTCAAGAGGGAGTTCGTTGGGGGACACTCTGAAATGCTGCAGGACCTCAGGAATAATGCCGACGCCGAAGATTTTCACAACAAGGAACAAAGCTACGCCGATGCCAAAAGTAGATATTGTTCTCTGAGTTGATTTCGCAAAAGCCGAAATCAGAAATGCAACAGCGCAAATGCCGAGGACTGCAAGCATCACATTGTACGCAGGCAATTGCACATTCAGGTCAGTCCACCCGGCCCCGTATACAACCCCACGATGCGAATAGAGCAACTCCCACCGGCTTACCAGGGTATTTACCATAATGATTAGAGCGCCAGCTACGGACAGTAAGGAGAGGTGAGTTATCAGCCTGTGAATAAAAGGGTCCAACAGAGACCGCAGGGAGATCCTTCGCAAGTTTCCATACTGCTCAAATAATTCAGAAACATCCCTGAACAACAATCCTTCAAGAAAATACAAACCGATAGTCAGGATTACGCTGTAAAGAAAAATACTTTCCGCAAAACCGGCAAACACCTTAATGAAGGGCAGCGTAAAAATATAAAACCCTATGTCCGTGTTGAAGACCGGCTCTGTTATTCCAAATGGCGCCGCATTTTGGTAAAGCAGCAGTTCGTTCCAGTATGAGGATGCCCCGAATCCGAATATAATAAAGGCAAAGAACTGGACAATCATACCGGCTTTTATCAGCAGGCCCCGACTTGGGTGATGGATATACTCCGGCTTTGCCATCTTGAAATAATGGTTCCATGTCATAACAGTAATAAAACCCAGGACGGCGGCAAGCAGGCCGCCAATGGAAAATAACGTAACTTTGAGAAAAATAAGTTTCCAGAAACGGTGCGTATAACCGACTTCCTGAAACCATAAAAAATCCGTGTAGATATCCTCGCCCAGGTATAGGCCCTTAAATACAACCACTCCGGCAAGAGCAAGCAAACCCGCCTTGACATATTCTCTACTGCTTGCGAGCCGAAATGCCGGTAAGAAAAACAACAGGCAGACTGCTGCCAATATGATTAGATCCAGCACACCTTCCTCCTGATTGCAGCGATGTTTAATAATACAGCAAATAAATAATCTACGCCATGCATATGTTAGACTATACATAATTTCATAATAATAGCCGCATTATCCGTCATTCCCGCTTGTCGGGAATCTTTCTTCAAAGAAGATGCCGGACAAGCAGGCATGACAGTCGCCTGTTATGCTATGCGGCAGAAATTATGTCGTTGCAAATAAAAATATTGTCTATGACCTACGCCCTAACACATGGTGCGCTTTTGAAAAATATTGCCCTTACAATATCAGCTGTTTTGGTTTTGTTGCTCGCTAATTCCTGCGATACGAATAAAACGAGGATCTTCAAAGAAACGCGGGTTTCCCTCTTTACCATTGTCACCATCACGGTATATTCGGATTCGCAGCAGAAAGCAAAGACTGCAATCGATGCTACCTATAACGAGTTGGACAAACTCGGAAAGATCCTGAACTTCTATTCTGAAGACAGCGAAGTATCAATGATCAACAGGTCCTCAGGAATCAAGCCGGTA
>JBEKJD010000187.1:0-6450 GCA_050011415.1 Dissulfurispiraceae bacterium
TTTCTGCCAGGGACGTAGGCGGCAAGGCGTCACAGGACATTCATACTCATGCAGTTATCTCCAACCAGACTCTAACTGATAGAGGCTGGCGGGCAATCGCGAATGAAAAGCTCATGGATCGCGATTTTGCTATCGCACAATATGAGAATTCTGTTGCCTTCTATGGTAGGCAGCCTGACCTTTTTATCCAGAGCAAATACGGCGATCTGGATCAAGCACAGCAGCAAGAAATAAAGACTAAGCTTGCCGAACATATATCAACGTCATTATTCCGGCCAAAAGATGCAACTGGCCAGTCTCTTTATTCGCGGGTTGATGGTGTTTCAGACGTGGCGCGTGAGGCGACTTCTCTGAGAAAAGACCAAATCGTGGAGCGTGTTGATTCGCTCCGGGAAGAACTCTCGAAAAAGTACCCCGGCAACTATTTCACTGAGAGCGAGTTGCGGGCAATGGCAAATCTCGACACGCGAGAGGCGAAAACGGTGCACAGTCAGGATCGCATCGAACATGATATGCGCGAGATGTGTGCGGCGAAAGGCACGAGTCTCGAAAACGAGACTCGCGGTATACGTGAAGCGGGGCTTGAGAGGTACGAACAGCAGCAGTTACGACGGGAGCCGCAGCCCAATGAATATGACCTCATACGTGAGGCGGCAGCGAATATAAGCGAGCAGCGCTCCGTCTTCAGCAGGGAGGACCTACTGAAGGCTGCGGCGATACTCAGTCGTGGGGACGTGTCTCTGCCACAGCTTAAAGAGGCTTTCCAGGAGCTGCTGAAAGACCGCGAAATCATCCAAGCCAAAGGCTATGACAACATTTTCATGACCAAGGAAACCATCAAAGCAGAGCGTGAAAATAATCAGCGTCTGCATGACGGACGCGGTGCTGTGCAGCCGATAGGTATTGCCGAGAATGTGGACAAGTACCTCACCGAAAAATGCAGCCACTTAAACGATCAGCAAAAAAACGCCGTCCGCCTGGTGCTTACAACCGGGGATCGCTATGTCGCGATTAACGGTGTATCGGGTGCCGGGAAAAGCACTCTCGTAGACGCGATACGAGGCTACGTCGAGCAGAAAGGTATCGAGATATATGGCACGAGCCATATGGCTACTGCAGCGCGGCAATTAGAGGCCAAAGGGCGAGTTCCTTCACAGACCCTTGACTCTCTCGTATACCGAGATTCAGGCAAACCTGGGCTGGGGATCGTGGATGAAATGACGATGCTGAGCACAGTACAGATGAGGGATTTCTTACGGACTGTGGACGCTCAGCCGCAAGGCCGGGCCGTTTTCATCGGAGACGTGCATCAGCTCTCGGGGCCGAGCGCCGGGAGGCCCGTGGCCTATGCGATCGAGCATAACCAGATCGAGACTGCGAAGATAGACATCAGCCACAGGCAGCAGACTCCACATACCCAGGAGATAGCCGGGCATTTGAATCGCGGAGACGTGGAACGGGCCTTTCAGTCCATCGAGAAACACCGTGGCGAGCACGATACATTGCGGATAGTCTCAGCCGACCGGCAGGAAGCCTATCAACAGGTTGCGGCGGCATATATGGAGAAGGCTAAGCTCGGGGAGGCGGCGGTCTATACCCCTCGACATATCGACCGCGAGGGCATCAATAACGCGATACGTGAAGCGAGAAAAGCCGCTGGCGAGATAGGCCAGGGCGAGACAATCGAGGTTCGCCAGCCCAACGACCTTATGGGAGTCCAGAGAAACTGGGCGGGTAATTACTCACAGGGAGACCGGGGCTTTTTCCGTGATAATTGGAAAGGATTTCGTGCCGGTGAGGCCGTCGATATCCGAGCCATAGACATCCAGAACAACACAATCTCAGTGGCACGGCGTGACGGAACTTTGCAAAGCATCGACATGCGGGCAGCGGGTAGGCACTTTTCCAGTTACGCCGTCCGGGATATGGAAGTGAGTGCAGGCGATAAGATCGTTGCCCTCAAAAATGATACTGGCAAAAAAGGCGTTGGTCTTACAAATAAAGAAACCGGAGTTGTCGTAAAAATCGACAGCGAGACCCTGATTATGAAAACCGACAGCGGCGAAATCAAAACCATCCCGCTGGACCAATACAATTACTTCACCCATGGATACTGCCAGACAGTGCATGGCGGGCAGGGCGCTGATATCAAAACCTCTATAGCGTATGTGCCCACAGGCTACGGCGACCTGGCACAGAAACTGTCCAAAGACAACAGCACGATGAAAGAGGCATTCCTTGTTGCTGGCACGCGAATGACCCATGACTATACCCTCATGACCGACAACGTGCAGCACCTTGAAGCTCTAGTACAACGCGAAACCTTCAAGGAAATGGCCCTCGACTACCTCGGGAAGAAACTGCCGGACAAAGGTCGTCCCGGCATGGAAACCCTTAATCGTGAAGTCGCAGTAATCTCAAAAACCATGCAGGGGAATCAGGGCATGACCATGGCAAACATACAGGCCAATCTTATAGGGCAGATGCCCGAAGAAAGAATAATCCGCGCCCTGGCAATCCTCGAAAGTCGAGGGGAAGTTGTGCGCGGTGAAAACAAAACCTACAGTTGGAATCGCATATCTGAGGACCAGCAGCGCCTCGAAAACGTCCGACATGCTATCGCTGAATTGCGGGAAGACGGTAAGCGTCATTTCACCATTCCACAGCTCCAAACCGAGCTGAAGGTAATGGACGAAAACCTGTCTTTGCCACAAATCCGGCAAGCACTCAATAAGTTTTCTGCCAATCAGGAAATCACGTCCAAGGAACGAGACGATGGAAAAACCTTCTATCGAATTGAAGAAAAAGCATCAGAGCCCAGCCACGAAATTGCGGCTTCTAAAGGAGTTGAAATTCAAAATACAAAACAAGAAACTATTGCGTCAATTACCCGCGAATATGCGCTTGAGGGCAAGAACTTTACAGCCAAAGATATCGCCGGGAGCGACGCCGAACTCGGAGTCCGGACGACCGAATCAGACGCGAGACAGACGCTTGAACAGGGAGTCGAAACCGGAAAACTCCAAAAGGAAACCGTCAATGTTGACGGTAAGGAAATTACTTTTTTCAGGGACACGCAGAGCGTTATTAACGAAATAAACAATGCTGAAACTCAACTTTTAACAGTTCAGAAACTTGAGAACGAGCAGGGTCAGGAACAAAGATTATCGGATTTGATAGCGGAGAGAATTGAAGATTTGAAGGCAGGGAATTTTACAGAAGCAAAGGCCTTAAATTTAGAAATTGAGAACGGCATTAATCAACTTTCACCGGAAGAAAAGGCAGAAATAATAAAAAGTCCTGAAGTCAATAAATCGGACGTTGAGTCTCATATTGAGCATAAAACCACAGTAGAAAAAGAGGCTGCTTACGAGCTGGATAAAGAGACAGAGCATGGCGGTTATGAGCGAGAAATGCAAATAAGTATGGAATAGTCCGGGGGGAAAGACAGTCCCCCTCGACCCCCAAATGCAGTAAAAAAAGGAGATAAATCTGTGAGCGAGATAAAAAAGTGCTCATACAAAGAAAAAACGCGGGAAAGCGACATACCTAACGCAATTGCATTGAGCGTCAGCGTGGTACAAACGTATTTCATTGTGGTACGGCTCGCGCCTTTTCCACTTGCCTTTCAATCGTATTTCATTGTGGTACACGTAATACGCTGCTGTAATACAAATGCTAATTTTATTGCCGCAAATTGGCTATTGGCAACGCTTTTTATGCGCATTACGCCACTTCCTCAAATGTGTCCGACATGTCGGACACCATTTTATAGAGATTTGGATTAAACATAAGGCTCAAAAATGCAAAAGAAAAATAGAAAAGTGTCAGTCAGATTTACTGAAAGTGAGTACAAGGAATTGAGGCGTGACAGAGTTGATAAAACTACCTCTGCTTACCTCAAAGACTTAATTATCAGAAGCAGACTCAATGACATAAAAGAAGCAAGCGAACTTATAAATCTGGCAAAGGAAATTGCCGAAAGCGTCCGGATTATTAAAAAAAGAGGGGATAAATAATGAGCACAGCGCTTTTCATGTTTCGTGTATTTCTGGTCACAGCAACTGCAGCTTTTATGGCCTTCCACACTCAGATTTTCATATCGAGGATTGAACCGAATGTCGCATTTGCGTGGTTAGCATCCATGCTAATTGAGGGAATGCTTATATCGCTTGCCCTGATGAAGACATGGCCCAGCCGCATTCTGCTTATCCCACTTTTTCTTATCTCAGTCATGGCGGCGTCTATGTCCTTTGTCACAAAGAATGAGTCAACACTTGAGAGTTTCTTACAAACGAGGGAAGCCCAGGCGCAGACCTTGCGAGCCGTCCAAATACTCAAGTATGACCTCGCCGAGACCCAAAAACAGTTTAACCTAGGCGATAAATATACCACAAAGACCTTGCAGCGGGAGCGGGCGATCAAAGACCGGATCGCCCAGGTTATGTTAGCGGCAAAAGGGCAGGCCGGGCAGCTAACCCTATTCAACTCTGCCTTGTTCTTTGTGCTGGTTTCAGTTCTTCAACTTGTCTCGGTCTATACTTCCATGACGTTAAAAAGTGGGATAGGCCGCAACGGTGAAACACATAATCCGACTCCATCGGTTTCCAAGTTTCCGTCCGCGGTTTCCACAGAAACTGCGGAAACCGAAATCACGGAAACTTGGAAACTTAACAAAGAGAACTATGGAAACACGGAAACTGAACAGCCGAAAACCCTTAAGTCTGAAAATCGGGACTTTGAAAAAGCGGAAGTCGTGCTGGATAAAAATGCCATAGTAGCTTCCATCCAAAAACTCAAAAACGACGGTACTACATTTGAGGATTTAGCGGGTAGGTTCAGGATGTCGAAAGGGACCCTCTCCAAGCTGATGCAGTATCCGCTTTATCCAGTGAGCGATGATATATTTATGAAAGTGCGGGACGAATTACTAAAAGAAGACTCACATATGGAGGGCAATTCATGAAGAAAACAGCAAGTCAATTAAGGGCAGACGCAAAGAAGCTGCTTGAGCAGGCTGAGCGAATCGAACAGGCTGAGGCTATCCGGATAGGCAAATTCGTCCTCCAGGCTTCAGAGAAAGGTTTCAAGGATTTCACCATTGAACACCTCAGGGCAGCCGTCAGCAAATCAAATTAATAAAGAAAGGAGGTAAAAAGACACTGTGAAAGGGACATCCATTCGGCTCGGTGCAGAGGACCTCGCAAAAATAACTAAGCTTGCCTTCGAGCGCAAGGTTACTTTTGCTGACATAGTGAGGGAAGCGATCAGGGCATACGGCGATGAAACTGACGGCAAACAAATTCTCGCTACCCTGAATGAAATCAAAAGTGGTCTGAACAATATAGGTCCGGATCAGGCTCTTTATATAGTTCAGGCACTCGATTTGGTTGCAAGAATGTATCTCACATTAATGTCTCAAATCAAAAAAAGCCAGGGAGAGGATCACGTCAAGGCGCTCGCACAGAAAACTCAGGCCATGGCCGGTAATCTAATTAAAACAAACACAATCGATTATGCGTCGCTTTAGGGGGGTGATAATTATGGACTCGTTTATAGGTGGAAATGTTCAGCAACAGAAATTGAATATGCGGGCTGATAGGCTTAAGCGGATCTGCATTTATTATAGTCTTCCTTTTGCCATAGCATCGTTTGTATTGATTTATATATACGTCATTCCACATTATCTTGACTCTTCCTCTAAGCGGCTTGCGTGGACATATACCGAGGCTTATGCAGCGGCGTCGGTTATAGAACCGATCAAAACTATATTTCCAAAATTTGATCTCAAAGTAAGCCTTGCCGTCGGGAAGTGTTCGGCAAGTACCGTCAAGCAGTTTATTGAGGACGATGATCATCTGATGTATGACATACGCCGGGTTGGTTATACGTATGCGGCTGCTTTTCTGTCCCCATTCTTTTTGTGTATCAGTGCTTTCATTTGGCACGATCGTCGTGCAACCAGGAAACTGCTCGAAGATGAATTCATAGAGGGCAGTAGGCGCGAGTCTCCCAAGGCCGTTACTAAGAAAATGCGCAAAGCCGGTCTAACAGGCACAATAAAACTCGGCAATGAAGGGCTTTTCATTCCCGAGACTTACGAAAATAAGCAAACGCTTGTTACGGGGGGGACCAGGACCGGAAAAACCAACTTCCTGAATCAGGTTATCGAGACCCTAATAAATCAACATAAAATGTTGATTTATACGATTGAAGGCGACTACATCGAGAAGTTTTATCAGCCTGAACACTATATCATGAATGTTCTCGATGAAAGATGTTTGCCGTGGTGTGTCTGGAACGATATAAAAACAGAACCAGAAATAACTGTAGGCGATAATCGGGGCGGGGACGAATCGGAGAATGCTGTCCCCGACTCTGACGTACTTGTCTGTGAGGCATCTTATATGAGGACGCAAAGATACCTTTGATTTGATATTCCGGGACGTT
>JBEKJD010000188.1:0-6298 GCA_050011415.1 Dissulfurispiraceae bacterium
CGCTTAAGCCCATCAGTCCGCCGCTGTATTGTTCAAGGATATCTTTATCGATCCTCGGCTTGTAATAGAAACCCTCAAGATATGCCTTTGTGACGAGCGTGGTCAGGTTCTTGTAGCCAGCCCTGTCCCGCGCAAGGAGAATCAGGTGAAAAGCCGCTTCTTCAGCCAGGTTGCTGTCCAGGTTTGTTTTGGTCCTGTCAAAACGACTGCCGGGAGCTACATATACCTCACAGCCGATAATAGGCTTTATGCCCTTTTTTACAGCCTTCCTGTAAAAATCTACGGCGCCGCACAGATTTCCGTGGTCAGTGATGGCCAGGGCAGGCATTTTATAAGCTACGGCCTGCTCGATAAGCTCATCTATTTTTATTGCGCCGTCCAGAAGGCTGTATTCAGTATGCAAATGGAGAGAGACAAAATCAGAGTGCTGCATTAAAAATTGTACCGTTAACGGAACTCCTTAGTCAATGTGCTGAGCTCAAAGTCGATAAGCTGGAAACCTTCACCTGGCAAATAAGCAAATACCAATCTCGCCACTCACAAATAGAATTTGAAAATTTCAAATATTTCGGAGGCCATTTGAACTAGTCAAGACAATACCCTGTAAGGATGCCGGAGAAGCGAAAAGGCTTTAATACAATCTCAAGAGGCTCACAAGGAAAGAAAAAATCACGGCCCTTGGCCTCGTGGATGAGCCGTAAAGAGCTATTTGCCGTTCTATTTATCCGCGATGTTTTTTAATCCTGATATTAAACTTGTATCCCTTTTCTATTGCCCAGGTATTAACTATACTCTCTATGACCGGTAGGGGAAAACTGCAGTTGTTTATAACTATCAGCCATGGCCTGGGTGCGAGATCTGTTCCCTCTATCATTTTCTTTGTGATGATCGTCCATGTCCAGGTTAGACCGCACTGACGGTTTATCTCATCATTGGAGAGATCCACGGACCAGGCTTTTTTTGCGCCCTGACGGACAATATCGGTGTAATAGACATCGAGTATTTTAGCTTCAAGCTTTTGCAGGGCAATTAGAAAGTCTTTGTGTACAGACTCTTCCAAAGTGGCTTTGTTGAGCTTATGTGCATTACCCGCGTACCAAAGTGATATTTTATCTTGCAACTTCATCTCAGTAATCCTTCGATGTCTTTTTATAATAGTATCATCGCAGGTCAGAAAATGCTCAAGAAAAAAAGAGACTTCCTGCAGCCTATGATGATATCAATAGTTACTGTCTTCCTGAAACACTCATCCGATGACTATGTTAAAATTCTGATTAACCGTTACCAGTAATCTTCTCAAATTATATAGGGGCCGCCTGTATGTGTGCAATGAAAGGAATCCCTGTGATCAAGTTATACATAGACGCGGACGCCTGTCCTGTGAGGAACGAGGTATTCCGCGTTACCCGGCGGTACGGACTGAAGGTATATCTTGTGTCCAATTCATCGATGCGGATACCTCCGGGCGAACTCATCGAACTGATTATAGTGCATGAAGGGTCCGATGCTGCTGATGATTGGATTGCAACGCACATCACTGAAACCGATATTGCGGTTACCGCGGATATTCCGCTGGCAGCGCGCTGCCTGAAAAAGGGCGCCAAGGTGCTTGATCCCAAGGGGCGGATGTACAGCGAAGACTCTATCGGCGGTGCATTGGCAAACCGGGAGTTTATGGCATTTCTGCGCGACATGGGCACTATTACCGGAGGCCCTCCACCTTTTGAACCAAGGGATCGCTCCAACTTTCTGCAGCGACTGGATGAGCTCATTCATGCAATTATGCGCGAAAAGAGATAAAATAACATCAGGTGCTGATATGACGGAAAAGCAACCGAACAACCCGCTGCATGGCATTACTCTGGAAAAGATGCTGACCGATCTGGTGTACCACTACGGCTGGAATGAAATGGGCGGCATCATCAATATCCGGTGCTTTCACAACAACCCGAGTGTGAAATCCAGTCTGACCTTTCTTAGAAAGACTCCTTGGGCCAGAAGCAAGGTTGAGCGGTTGTATCTGAAGTATGTACGGATGGTTGCTAAAGATCGGAAAGTTGCCTTATGACACTCGACCCCTTGTTCACCAGAATGAGAGTGTTGATTTTCGTATGATTTTCTTAAATTAGACAAAACGATAACAGAGCGCAAACACCTTCCTGCATAGAAAACCCGTAGTCTTCACAACTGTATTGAAATATTCTATACAAATGTGTATTGTAAAGGTGTATAAGGAGGTGTCCTATGGCACAGACACAAAGGAAGGAAGCCGTGTCCATCAACATACGCGCTAAAGCGCAACAACGCGATCTCATCGACCAGGCCGCCGAACGGCTTGGCCGCAGCCGGTCAGATTTTATGCTTGGCGCTGCCTGCCGTGAAGCGGAAGACGTGCTGCTCGACCAGGCGTTTTTCACAGTCAATGCTGGAACCTTCGCCAAGTTTCAGGCGATGCTTGACCTGCCGTTACCGCCAACCGACAAGCTGCGCAGATTGCTCAAGACGAAAGCTCCGTGGGACAAATGACAGCTTTTGTTCTAACGCCCCCATCACCAATTTCAGCCTATCATGTCCTTGACGGGTTTGAATGCGGAGAGCCGTCACTGGATCAATGGCTGAAAAAGCGGGCGCTTAAGAACAATGCTTCAGGAGCCTCACGTTGTTTTGTCATTTGCCACAGTGCGGATGTTATCGGCTATTACAGCTTGTCGGCAGGGGCAATCAGACGTGAAGCGGTCACTAAGGCAATGCGTCGCAATATGCCTGATCCACTGCCGGTGCTGGTGCTTGGCCGGTTGGCCATTGACCGGCGTTATCACAACCAAGGCCTGGGCCGCGCGCTGCTACGCGATGCAATGATTCGCGCCGTCAAAGTCTCCGGCGATGCGGGTATATTCGCACTCATGGTTCATACGTTGTCGGAACAGGCCAGGCGGTTCTATCTGTCGCGAGGTTTCGTAGAGTCACCGTTTCAGCCGATGACGCTTATGATGACTTTGGCAACAGTGCGGTCCATTCTGGCCGAACCGAATTGACCCCAAGATATTAACCTTTGAAATAGTCTGGAATATCCATTTAAATTATAATCATGTGACAAGAGTTGGCATGTTAGTGAGGTTATTATAGATTTAATCCTTTTTATCAGGCCCATTCTCTCAGGTTTGATTTTTCGCTTGTAATTGAATACTTGATGAGTGAATTATGGATGCCGGCCGCTTGTTATTTCTTCAGCACTGCAATAGTGGCGCCCCATCCTCCGGCATCACCTCCGGCAAGGGAGAAAGAAACAACTTGTGGCAGGCGCCTGAGAATAGCGTGAACACTCTCCCTCAGAGCGCCGCTGCCTTTACCGTGAATGATGCGGACCTGAAAGATACCGTTCTCCCTGCAAATAGTTATAAAGTGCGGGAGGAGGTCTTTCACATCGCGGGGCTGGAAAGAGTGCAGGTCCAGTACGCCGTCAACGGGTAATTCAAAAAGTTCCTCTTCCATCGGTCCGGCAGCCCAATAAAAATAACAAGGGCAGTAGAGGTCGCCCTGTCTACTGCCTTCATTATTCCAAATTTAGTTTTGTTTTGTTCAGCTCAAGTGCTTGTTGACCAGCTTGGTCATTTCAAACATCGTTACTGTTCCCTTGCCCCCGAAAACCTCTTTAAGGTTTGAGTCTGCATTGATGTTCCTCTTATTGACTGAATCCTGCAACTTGTTCTTCTTGATGTATTCCCACAACTTCTTGACTACCTCTGTCCTCGGGAGCGGCTTTCCCCCTACTATTCTGGCCAGAGCAGGGCTTATATTCATGGCCTTCATGAAAGCCGGATTTGGCGCCCTCTTACCTTTTGCCTTCTTTGCAGCGGGCTTCTTTGCAACGGTCTTCTTTGCAACAGCCTTCTTTGCAACGGTCTTCTTTGCAACAGCCTTTTTTGTTGCCGCTTTCTTCGCAACCGGTTTCTTTGTTGCCATTCCTGCCTCCTTTTTTATTGCATCTTTGACGATGCATTTCATCTAAGAGATATTACCAAGATCGATAAGCGTCGTCAAGTATAAAATTGCATAAAAAAGTGACCCTCAAGTTGAAGTGCTTGGTCATTACGGATTACCGGCTATGTATTGGCTATTGTATTTAATCTCCAACTCGGTTAAAATGCATGTATGCTGCTTTTGGCAATGGCTGGTACGCAAAGGTTCGGGGCTATTAATATCTCATCATTGATGGTTGCAAGGGTCTTGTACGGGGACAGGGAATTTGGATGTAGTCAAGATCGATAGCGCCTTTTATACGCGTGACAGTGCTCCAGCGCAAGGCCTTCTGTTCCTTGCAGACAAAAAAATTATTCTTGATGGGCGAGTTCCTCTATTTCAATTCATAGATAATGCCGGCTTTGACGGGAAATCCATTTACAAAATAAGAGCTGCCAGAGAAGTTTCATTTAACTGCAGGGCCTTTCTAAAAGACAAATCAACAGGCAACGTGCTTTTAAGGCCCGAACTCTTCAGTGAACTTGTTCGCTACCTGGACGAAGATAAACTGGCACAATACCGCTTTGTCCTTGAGACCGACGATAAAGAGTTGCTCAGTGAGATTATTCAGCAGCTGCTTTACCTTGATATCGATATGGAAGTGATGCTGCAGAACGAAGAGGCCGCCATACGGAGAATGGACCTCTTTTTAGAAAACTTTGAGGATTTGCAGCGCTTTGTTGAGGAAGCAAGGTCTTCTATATACCTTGCGCGAGTGGACGATTCCATGAAGGATTATAAAAATACCATCCTCTACACTCTGTCCGATATCGGGGGGACTATCAGGGAGATGCAGGTCAAGGAATTGAAAGTTGCCATAATGGCACTTAAAAAATCCGGGAAAAGCGTTGTTGTAAACTGCCTCCTTGGAGATGATTACACTCCGACGAGCATCGAACTCCCGACATTCACGACCTGTATTTACAAAAAGAGCAAGAACGGAAAGATTTCACTTTTTTATAAAAACAATACCACTTCTTTTGACAGCCCTGCCTCGCTGAAACAATATGTCCTGAAGGAATTCAGGGATATGCATTCGGCATCTGCGCTGGACCACTCTTCCGACCCTATGAATATCAGCTATGTGCCCAGGCAAAACGGCACCTTTCCTTACACTATTATCGATACCCCCGGTCCAGACCTTGCCGGGAGCCGTCATAGGGACATAGCCTATAAATGGATTCAGGAAGCTGATGTCATCCTCTTTATTATCGACTATTCCAAATATCTCACGGACAGTGAGGAAGAGTTTCTCAGAGATATAAAGGTTGTTTTCGAAGAACACCGGAAATTCTATTCCTTTATAGTCGTTGTCAACAAACTGGACCTCATGTATCTGAGCGAAGAGAAGAAATCCGGCTTGCGATTCATTGATTTCCTGAGGAGCAAGCTCAAGGAGTTGGGGTACAAAGGCATTGTCATTTTCGGTCTTTCCGCATTGCAATATCTCTATGCATTAAAGGCCACTCAAATCCAAGGCTGCGCCAACCTTAATACAGCTGACGGAAAAGACCTGAGAGAGCGGCTGGACCAGTGTCTGCTGATGCATCAGGGCAAGGATGATATGACCGTGCTTTCCTTCCTTGACAACCAGATAAGAAACTTGCGGTGGTTTCACGGAAAAGAGGACGCTAACCTGCAGGACCTCAAAGACAAAAGCGGATTCGAAAATCTCATGCGTTACATTAATTATATTTCAATGGAAAAAGCACAGATTGAATTGCTGAACCACAAAATGTCCCTTGTCAATAAAAAACTTGATGATTACCAGAACAGCTTTATCGATAATCTGCTCAAACGTTTAGAGCAGGACTATATAAAACTCGAAGAAATAATCCATGATATAACAAACTTTATTGAGACTTCCATGCCGATAGCAGGACAGCGCGTGACGATGGAGATGCTGCTGGTAAATATCAAAAAAGACCTTAGCCTGGCCCAAAAATCCCTGAATAAAGTGCTCACTATGCAGCTCGATAGTTGTGTAAAACAGTTGTCAAAAATCTTTAAGTCCTTGACGGGCAAGGAGCTTCTTTCTTTCCAGAGAGACGGAAGGATTGCGGCAACAGAAGGCATTGTTTACTCGATCGGCAAGCCTGTCATCGAGAAATTGTATGCTCCGGTCCTTGGTAAATACAAAGGGAACCTGGGGCGTGAACTGTCCGAAGAACGAAATACTCTTGAACAATACCAGCGCGCAATGGATGAGAAAATCACCATGCTTAATACCTACCTGGCAAAGAATTACCGCCTGCGGAATGAGGACATTTCTCTGCCG
>JBEKJD010000189.1:0-7797 GCA_050011415.1 Dissulfurispiraceae bacterium
CCGGAACGCCTACTACACCATCATGAAAGGCCTCGAAAAAACAAATCCATTTCCTTCAGCCTTGCATGCCGTCAGAGAGCTGGACACTAACTACAGGAGCAGGAAGAGGATACTTGAGTTCAACGAGAGAGTTTTCAAAGAGAAACTTGCCGGGAACGATGAATACAGGGAGGCCGGCTCCGGAAGCGGCCTTACCGAATACGTACAAAAGCCAAAAGAAGATAAAGACGGCGATGGGTACGTAGAGGTCTCCATCCATGAAAGGAACGACGAAGGACCTGCCGAGCGGGAAAAGATCCAGGAACTCATAGGAGAGTTGCGCACACGCGGGTACAGGTACGGTGATATAGCCGTGCTTACACAGACGAACGAAGATGCAGTCAGTGCCACAACATGGCTGAACGAAAGGGAAATACCATTTATCTCATACAGCAGCCTCGATGTGAGGAGGCGCAAGATAACCGGAGAGATTATTGCGCTTATGAACTTCCTTGATTCGCCTACTGACGATTTTTCGTTCGGCGCCTTCATCCTGGGAGATGTTTTCACAAATACGATAGCGAAGGACAATCCCGGCGACAATATCGGGAGGCTGAGGGAATTCTGCTTCGCGAATAGAAAGGACCCTCCCCTGTACAAGGCATTCCAGGAGAAGTTCAGCGGCCTTTGGGAACAGTATTTCGACGGTCTTTTCAAGGCAGCGGGGTTCCTCCCCCTGTACGACCTGGTCACAGAGGTTTTTGCGGTCTTCAGTGTTTTTGAGAACATGCATGAAGAGGAGGCGGCGCTCATCAAGATACTTGAAGTGGTCAAAAACTTCGAAGGAGGAGGATTCAACAGCCTCAAGGATTTTCTCCAGGCCGCATTAGATGATGAAAAGGGCGAGGCTGAATGGGACATGGCCGTCCCCAAGAATATTGACGCTGTGCAAGTGATGACTATACACAAGGCGAAAGGGTTGGGGTTCCCGGTCGTGATTGTCCTCCTCTATGAAGTAAGGAACAGGGGCTTTGAATACATCGTCGAGGAGAAGGGTGAGACTGTCTGCCTCCTCAAGATCAACAAGACCACAGCTGCCTGTGACGAGACCCTCCAGCTTCTCTATGATAAAGAGAGAATGAGTGAACTGGTAAACAGGCTTAACAGCCTCTATGTGGGGTTCACCCGTCCCGAGAGAGAGCTTTACGTGATCGGGGTCAAAAACAATGACAGGGGTTACCCGTTCGTCCTTATCCCTGCCGATGAATTCCCTCCCTCGGCCAAACCTGAATACGTTCCTGACATCCCCCTGTCAGCGCCGGGCACTCCTGCTCCTTGCCCTCTCCTGCACCGCCGCGGGCAGCTGAAATTCCAGGCCGTTCCCGAAACGTTCCTGACAATAGAGGAAAGAAGGAGGGGCGAGTTCATCCACAGAGTATTGTTCTTTGT
The DNA here is from genome assembly GCA_050011415.1 of Dissulfurispiraceae bacterium. Classification (GTDB taxonomy): domain Bacteria; phylum Nitrospirota; class Thermodesulfovibrionia; order Thermodesulfovibrionales; family Dissulfurispiraceae; genus JADFXI01. The sequence continues at coordinate 1,429 of JBEKJD010000189.1, forward strand.
CGACTACGTAAAGGCCGGGTTTGAAACCGAACTGCAAGAGATCATAAGTCGTGTCAGGTATGAGACCGGATCGGATTATTCCGTCAAAGAGATAAAGGCCCTCGTTAATGCGCTATTAAGCAACAAGGCGATGGAAAGGTATTTTGCAGAGGAGCCAGGGCGGATCATCAGGAAAGAGCAGGAGAACGACGGCGTTACTGTGATCGACTATAAGACAGGAAAGGACAAGGAAGCGCTGGACAATTACAGGACCCAGTTGAAGAACTACATGAGCATACTCCGTGATGTCTATACCGGAAAAACAGTCAAGGGTGTTATTGCTTTCGTCGACCTCGCCGAAGTGGAGAGGATTGGATGAACACACTTATCATTCCAGCCGGCAAAAGCCTGATAAAAGAAGTCCTGACTCATTTGACAGGGAATGAAAGGGATTACTCTTCATCACTGGTTGTATTCCCCGGCAAAAGGCCGGCCCACTTTCTGAGAAAGGCGCTGGCCTCGAAGGTCGGTTCAAGCTTCATCCCGCCTATGGTTTTTTCGATGGATGAGTTCATCGATTCGATTTTCGATGACTTAAGTCCCGCAAAGAAAATTGAGACTATAGACGCAGTCGCCCTACTCTACAATATCCACAGGAAAGCCCCGATGCCGCTTGGCGGAAAGGGGTTCATGACTCCTGACAGTTTTTTCCCGCTCGGTCTTAAAATATATCGTGACCTCGAAGAGTTGACCATTGAAGGCATCAATCCCCAAATGGTCAAGGGTGTCGAATTCTTCATTGCAGAGGGCATGCCTGCGCAGACGATAGAAAGATTACAGTCCCTGACTTATTTCTATGAGCAGTTCTATAGAGAAATCGATGCATTGGGCTTTTCGACCAGGTCAGGGAGATATCATATTGCTGCTGAGAAGATAGACAAAGCCGGACCAAGCAAATTTCAGCGTATAATCTTCGCCGGCTTCTTTGCTCTTACCAATGCAGAAAAAGCCCTGTTTAAAAAGATGCTCACTTACGAAAATACGGTCTTTGCCTTCCAGGATGGGACCGGACTGAATGAGAAACTTAAGGAGCTTGGCATCACCGGCAACAAAAAGGAAAGTGTGGACACGGGACCGGAGGTTCACTTTTACAGCAGTCCCGATACTCACGGCCAAGTCCTGGCGCTTGGGAAAATACTTGGGACAAACCGCGCTGCAGGTAATAATCTCGACGAGAACACAGTTATTGTCCTGCCTTCGTCAGAGACCCTTTTCCCTCTCTTGCGTCAAGGGCTCCCGGATGTACCCGAGAATGACTACAATGTGTCATTAGGGTATCCGTTACACCGCACCCCGGTGTTCGGTTTCCTCAATAACCTGATGGAACTGGTTAATTCAATGGACGGGGACAGGATATATATCCCCGATTACCTGAAATTCGTTCTTCATCCATACACGAAGAACATTTATTACAAGGGAAAGTCCGAGACGACACGGGTGATGTTCCATGCTATTGAGGAAGAGCTTCTCAAGAACAAGGCCATGACCTTCACCACTATCGAAGATATCGAGAGCATCGAGACCGAAGAGCACCTCAAGGCGCATCTGAAAGCCATTCACAGCAATACAATAGAAAGATTCCTTTCCTTCAGGAACATCAGAGACTTTGCTGCTGAGTGCATTGAGGTGCTCCTCTTCATCTTCAATAACAGCACGGCAAGACTTCACCCGCTCTTTCATCCGTTCTCCGAGTCCTTCATAACATCTCTTGACCTCCTTCTGCGCTCTATGATGAAGGACATCGCTTTTTCGGAAAGGTCCAGCTATTTCACATTCTTCAAAAAATATATAATGACCGGCCATACCCCTTTTTCAGGCACGCCTGTCAAGGGCCTGCAAGTCCTGGGGTCCCTTGAGACGAGGAACCTGAAGTTCGACACAGTCTTCGTCCTGGACGCTAATGAGGATATCCTGCCCGATACAAGGAAAGAAGAAACGCTGCTTCCCTTCAAGGCCCGGGAGATACTTGGGCTTCCTACTTATATGGACAGGGACAAGCTCGCCGCATATTATTTCGACGCGCTCCTTAAGGGGGCGAAGAAGGTACATCTTTTCTTCATTGAAAACGACAAAACAGAGCGGTCGAGGTTTGTCGAGAAGCTTCTATGGGACAGGCAGAAAAGGGACAGTGCAACCGATGTCAAATCCTGCGTCAGACCTGTCCAGTATCAGGTGAAACTAATAAACAGCGCTCCCGGCCCGATTGCAAAAACCGATGAGATAGTGGCCTTCCTTAAAGACTTCAACTACAATGCGACCGCGCTGAACCGCTATCTCAAGTGCCGGCTTCAGTTCTACTACGCCTCTGTACTGGGGCTCAGCCGGAAAAAAGAGATGACAGGGGACATCGAGCGCGATGACCTCGGAAATTTTGTCCACGCCGTCCTGATGCGCTATTTTTCCGACAAAAAAGGCAGGCCTTTAAAGGAAAAGGACATAATGGTCAGGCAAATGGACTCCATTGTGGAAAATCTCTTTGAGAAAAAATATGCTAAAGACCCCTCCGGAGCTCTCTATTTTCTGAAGAGGCAGGTCAAGAGACACATGGCTGACGTTCTTAAATATTATTATCTTCCTCTTCTGAAGGAAAAAACAGTGACTATTTTGGAAAGCGAGGAGCTGATACGGGTAAGAGTAGACTCCTTTAATCTGAGCGGAAGGCTGGATAGCGTGGAGCAGAGAGATGATAAGACGGTCATCGTTGATTACAAGACAGGCTCCAGCCCGAATTATCTGAAGATAGACCCTGGAAAACTTGACATTGACCGGAGAGAGACCTGGGAACAGGCTATAGGAAGCCTTCAGCTTCCATTCTACCTCCTTCTTTATACTGAAAAGAAACCCAGGCCGATAGACGAGCTGGATGCGATTTTCTTACTTTTGGGCCGCTCAAAGATAAGCGGAGATATTGGACTTCCCCTCTTTGATAGTTCATCTCCGGCAGAAATGTTCGCACCAATGAAGACAGTGATCTTCAAACTGCTTGGAGAAATAATAGACCCTCTGGTCCCCTTCGTCCAACCAAATGACAAGAAGAAGGTGTGCCCGTCATGCGATTTCCAGTACATCTGCGGCACCCAGTGGGTTGTAAAATAGGATATTCGATGTCAACAAAAGGGGATATTGTCGGCGAAAGACGACTTGGTGTCCACACTTCAATTGCGGGCGGTATCTATTTGTCCCTTGAACGGGCGAGGGAGCTTGGCTGCTCAACCATTCAGATTTTTTCTCATAACCCGAGACAATGGTCCACCACTGACATACCGCAGGATTCAGTTGCAAAATTCAGGCAATTTCGAAACGATTACGATATAAATCCGGTTTTCATACACAGTTCCTATCTGATAAACCTTGCTGCTCTGGACAAAGGCCTGCTCGATAAATCGAGCGTCCTTCTGGCAAGAGAGCTGGACCTGGCGGACTCATTAGGCGCAGATTATGTAGTGCTTCATACCGGCAGCGCTTCACAGGACAAGGAAGACAATGCACGGAAAAGAGCTATTCAGGCACTTGAAAGGATTTCCAAAGAAAAAAAGTGGAAGGCCAAACTCCTGCTTGAGAATACTGCCGGGGAAAAGGGAGATATATCATCGCGTATCAGGGATCTTGCTTATATTATGGACGGTGCAAACAGTGGACTGATCGGAGGACTTTGTATTGATACCTGTCACGCATTTGCAGCAGGCTACAATTTGTCAGACAAAGACGGTTTGGCAGAATTCGTCCGGGAATTAGAAACTCATGCAGGCATTGACTCAGTAAAAATTATACATCTCAATGATTCCAAAAAAGATTATAATTCCAGAGTTGACAGGCACGAACACATCGGAGAGGGGCGGATTGGTAAAACAGGACTGAAAATGTTTTTAAATCATCCGGCGTTAAAATCAATCCCGCTCATCCTTGAAACACCCAAGAAATCCGACCAGGACGATGCCCGGAATTTGAGGGCGGTCAGAGACTTATTCCTGTAGAAGGCCTCAATATAAAACGCACCGGCGTTACTCCATGTCAGGTTAAAAGCGGTGTTCCGTGTATGCATCTCATGATTCAAATTCTGAGCGAAGAATTTCGGACTGGCGAATAATGGACTGCAGGGTTCGAATTCTGATTTAGGGATGGTCAGGAACGGTGTTAATTTTCCATAATAGGGTGGATTTCGATTATAATCATACATAGAATATAGAAGAGCTTGAGAAGGAGTTTGAAAAACTTGATCCGTCGAAGTTCGGTTTTGTCCCGGTCAGCAGCCTCAAAAAAGCCGGCTGGAAATTTCATGAAGATGAGGTGGTAGGTGAGCCAAGATAACGTGGTTTAATATAAATGAAACTTAACCGGATTATCAGAAACCTGCAGTATCGGGTTTCACTGACTCCCAAGATGCTGGTCCTGACTGTTTTGATAGGACTCGTTGTGTGGGGGATAATGGACCATATTCTAACAAAAAAACTCAAGGAAATCTCTGATGTCCAACTATATCAAATACTCTCAGAACACTTTCAGGAAGACAGAATTCGCTTTGATAATTATGTAGATACATTTCAGTACACTCTGACGCTGATTATTTCCCAAAAAAACTTTTATGAGTATGTAGCAAAAAAAATCCCTGCCTGGAAACGGGAGGCCGGACCAAAATATTACTCTGAAATCCCGCCGTGGCTACCCGACGCCGCTGTTATGCGCCATTTCATTCATATTCATTATGCTTTGTTAATCGACAGGAAGGGTGGGGTGAGGGAGGTTTATCAAAGCTTGCCCGGACCGCTGCCGCCATCTCTGAGTTATCCTTCCGAACGCATTTTGCATCTCAGCCGTCATGAGAGTTTTTTGACGTTGATTGACGGGATGCCGTATCTGCTCACTTCCGGAGCTGTTCGCAACTCCAGGGGAGAAGCCATCGCAAGATTGTTAATCGCTGCTCAACTTGATGACGACTTCCTCATTGCTTCGCAGGGCTTATCCGGCAGCCAAAAAATAGTGGGATTATTAGCAGGCGCGGAATCCAGTATTATTGCCTCAAACAAACCGGACATTCTTGCCGTGGGCACTACTCTCGATGCGTTAAAGAAGAGATATCTTGTTGTAGGCAAGTCATTCTTTGACATAGGCAGTTCAGAACTGACCTTGGAGTTTGCCTCATTTATATCCCGGTTGGCATTCGAAAAAATGAATAAAGACATTCTGGCCAAAGAGCGTTTGCTGCGTTCAGCATTGTCTCTATTGTTTATCCTTTCCTTTGCTTTGATCATGATCTGGATTACAAGGCGGATAAAGCGACTGACCCAGACTATTACGGATATTTCACGGGAAACATTGCATATCCGGCCTCCGGAAGTTCAAAAAGGGGACCAGATCCTCATCCTTGCCAACCAGTTTCAGTATTTCGCGAATGAAATCATAGAGTCTCGAGAACAACTTAAGACGCAGGCGGAAGAATTATTGAGGGAGAAAACGGTTTATCTTGACAACATCCTGCATTCATCCTCCCTGGCAATTATGGCTACGGACCTCGATTTCCGGATAAAGTATTTCAACACAATAGCCGAGGAGTTTTTTGGATACAAAGCAAAGGAAGTTATCGGGAAAACGGTGATGGAACTGAATATGGGGGAAAAGATGAGGTTCCCTCTTTTTGAAAAGGCTGTCGAAAAAGCCCATGAAGATGAAAACCCTCCCTTCATAGATGCCGTGGATACATATGACGGAATCCGGTTTCTCGAATCGAAGGTGTCCGGCATTCTCGACAAGGACAATAGACGGGTCGGCTTTATGCTGATTTCGCACGACATCACCGAGCGCAGGCGGGCTGAGGAGTCACTGCTGGAGAAAAAGCAGTTTCTTCAAACCCTCATAGACACCATACCCAACCCGATCTTTTACAAAGACATCCACGGCCTTTACCAGGGCTGCAATGCAGCGTTTGAGGCATTTCTCGGCACGCACAAGAGCAATATAATCGGCAAAACCGTCTATGACATAGCCCCCCGGGAACTTGCCGACAAATATCACGAAATGGATATGGAACTGTTCCGTAAAGGCGGTGTCCAGGTGTACGAGTCATCTCTTCGTTACGCCGACGGCGCCCTGCGCGATGTTATCTTCAATAAAGCAACATTTACGAATGCAGACGGCAGCCTGAGCGGGCTGGTGGGGGTTATCCTTGACATCACGGAACGCAAGCAGTCCGAGCAGCAAAGCAACCAGTTGGCTCATCAGTATAAGATCGAGAGGGACTACGCTCAAATCAGTGCGTTGACTGACGGTCTGACCGGGCTGGCGAACCGGAGACATTTTGATGAGTCGCTCAGTACAGAGTTTTACAGAGTGAAG
>JBEKJD010000190.1:0-6185 GCA_050011415.1 Dissulfurispiraceae bacterium
CAGCTCTTTGACGCTGTGCTGTGTAGGCTTGCTCTTCAACTCCCCGGCAGCAGCTATATACGGCACAAGTGTCAAATGGGCATAGAAAACATTCTCCCTGCCGACATCGTACCTGAACTGTCTTATTGCCTCCAGGAAAGGAAGGCTTTCGATATCTCCCACAGTGCCGCCGATCTCAACAATAACAACGTCGTAATCCTGCGTAGCCACGGATTTTATGGCATTCCTGATTTCATCGGTGATATGCGGCACCACCTGCACTGTTTGGCCGAGGTAGTCGCCTCTTCTTTCTTTCGTTATCACATTGTTATAAATTTTTCCCGTAGTACAGTTGTTGGCAACTGATGTTCTGGCATGGGTAAACCTTTCATAATGTCCCAAATCCAGGTCTGTCTCGCACCCATCGTCAGTCACATAGACCTCTCCGTGCTCAAAGGGGCTGAGCGTTCCAGGATCAACATTGATGTAAGGGTCCAGCTTCTGCAATGTGACCCTAAGGCCCTTTGCTTCCAGCAGCGCCCCGATTGATGCAGCGGCAATTCCTTTGCCCAAAGCCGAGACAACTCCACCTGTCACAAAGATAAACTTAGACATTTTTCAACCCTCTCCAAATCTGCAGTGGTGTCCACGCCAATTGTTTCATACGGGGTTTCAAGTACCTTTATCTTTAAGCCCCGCTCCAGCGCCCGTAACTGTTCCAGTTTCTCTATCTCCTCAAGTCGAGTTGGTGCAAGCCGCGAAAATTGCAAAAGCACGTCTTGTCTATACGCGTAAATGCCTATATGCTTGTAGTAATAATTGTCCTCTTTTCCCCGTGTCTCCGTGTCCCCGTTTCTCCGTGTCATGTCCCGGTGGTACGGGATGGGGGACCGTGAAAAATAAAGAGCAAAGCCCTCCTCGTCAAAAACAACTTTTACCACATTAGGGTCCCCAATCTCTGCCGGCGTCTCAATCCTTTTTGCCAGAGTTCCTATTGCTGCCCGCTCATCTTCCATGAGCTGTATTACCATATCAACCATCTCAGGCATGATCATCGGCTCGTCGCCCTGGACATTCACAATCAGTTGTTCGCTCCCTCCGGTTATCAAGCCGGCCCCGGCAAGCTTTAAAACAGCCTCGGCAATACGGTCAGTGCCTGAGCGGTGTTCAGCCGAGGTCATGACAGCTTTGCCTCCGAATCCCTCAACGGCTGAAAAAATATAATCGCTGTCCGTCGCAATAAAAACATCCTGCGCAAGCCTCGCACCCTTGACCCTTTCATATACATGCTGGATCATGGGTTTTCCTAAAAGGTGACAGAGAGGTTTCCCGGGGAATCGGGTGGAGCCATAACGCGCCGGTATAATAACAATAGCAGGCATACCTTTTTTTATGATAACATAGTTTTGTTCAACGTGGTTAGTTTACAAAATTCCGGTAAAAATTGATAGGTAGAAAATAAAGTTTGGGCTTCATGAATACTTTAAAAAATCTCTTCGAGCGCTTTTACGGGCCGGCCTTTTTGTCAGGGCTGCTCCTGTCCCTTTCTTTTCCCACAGCGGATTTATTCCCTCTTGCATGGATAGCGCTCGTTCCACTGTTGATTTTTCTTCAGGATAAAGACAGCTGGACAGCCCTGAAGGGAGGGTTTTACTGCGGACTTGTCTATTTTTTCGGCACACTTTACTGGATTTATCATTCCATTCACTTCTACGGCGCAGTTCCTTTGGCGGCGAGCCTCCTGCTGGTTTTGGCATTATGTATGTATCTCAGCCTTTATCCCGCAATTTTTGCGCTGCTTTATGCTTCAAATATAAAGAGGACCGATATGCCTGCGCTATTTGTAGCGCCGCTTATCTGGACTACTCTGGAATTCCTGCGCTCCTATATGCTGAGCGGCTTTCCCTGGTCCAGCCTTGGTTACAGCCAATATTCTTTTCTCCCCATTATACAGATTGCCGATATTACAGGAGTGTACGGGGTCTCATTTCTCATTGTGGCCGTAAACGGAGCACTTGTCGATGCGCTGCTCCTTAAACAAAGATATATAGAGCGTCCGCTGGCCTCGTTCCTGCCTACTACAGGCGGCTTTGTAGCCCTGTCTCTGATTGTCGTTTTGACTTTCTCTTATGGGGTCTTCCGCTTGCATCAGCAACGCGCTGGTTCTGTAGTAAAGGTTGCCGTTATCCAGGGCAATATTGAACAGGATGAGAAATGGAATCCATACTATCAGCAGAGCGTCATAGATACATATAAGAACCTCTCTCTTGCCGCAGCCGGCGGCATGCCTGATCTTATTGTCTGGCCGGAAACTTCGGCGCCATTCTATTTCAGAACGAATAAAGAGCTTACAGCGCAGATGGTTTCTTTTCAGCGGCTATTCAATTCTTATCTTCTGTTCGGCAGTGTTATGACGAAAGAGCGCAATGATACGCCGAAACCATCCGGCGTCCGCTATACAAACAGCGCCGTACTGCTTGATAAAAATGGAAATATTACCTACATCTATGATAAAATACATTTAGTGCCGTTTGGGGAGTTTGTGCCGCTTAGAAGTCTCTTTTCTTTTGTTGATTTGACCGGCGCCATTGGAGACTTTCTTCCCGGCGACAGCTATATTAAGGCAGTTACGCCCTTTGGAAGTTTCGGGACGCTTATCTGTTACGAAATTGTATTCCCCGGTCTCGCAAGAAAGTTTTACACAAAGGGCGGAGATTTCATTGTAACGATAACAAATGATGCATGGTTTGGAAAGACTCCGGGGCCTTACCAGCATTTCAGCATGGCTGTTTTCAGGGCGATAGAGAACAGAAAGCCTGTGATACGGTCCGCAAACACCGGCATATCGGGGTTTATCGACAGTTGCGGCAGGATACTCAGCAAGTCGGATATCTTCACCAGGACATACATGCTTGCTGATATAAAAACCGATAGGACACTGTCAGCTTACACAAAATATGGAGATGTTTTTTCTTATCTGAACATTGTCGGCACGCTCCTCTTGCTGATAAGAAAAAGAAACAGATATTAAAGGAGGCAGTATGTTATTGCAGAGTGAAATAAAAGAATATCTTGCAGGATTGAAGGAAAAAGTTCTTTCTTTAAGAGGGTATCTTTGATGTCGCTAAACTGAAAGCTGATTTAGAACAGATAGAAAGAGAACTGTCATCAGAAGAAGTATGGTCGTCTCCTGATAAAATCAAAGGGCTTCAAAAAGCCAAATCGGAAATACTCGAAAAAGTTCAGCCTGTTGATTCTCTTCTTGATAAGGTCAATTATCTTGAAGACTCCTCGAGTCTTTTGAACGAGGATGGGGGAGAAATATTCCTCGAAGAATTAAAGAGGGAGTTGGATGCCCTTAAACTGGACATAGACAGTATAGAATTGAAGATCCTCCTTTCAGGAGAACTGGATAAAAACAATGCGATAATTACGATTCATCCGGGAGCAGGCGGAACGGAAAGCCAGGATTGGGCCCAAATGCTTATGAGGATGTATTTACGCTGGGCGGAACGCCATGGATTTAAAACTGAAGTGGCAGACCTGCAGCCTGGCGACGAGGCCGGGATCAAAGGGACAACTTTCACTGTTATTGGTTCATATACCTATGGCTATTTAAAGGGTGAAGCAGGCATTCACCGTTTGGTAAGAATATCCCCTTTTGATGCGAACAAAAGACGGCATACCTCTTTTTCGGCTGTGCTGGTCTATCCTGAAATTAAGGATGATATAACTATAGACATTAAAGAAGATGATCTTAAAATCGATACCTTCAGGGCGTCCGGTGCCGGAGGACAACATATAAACAAGGTGTCTTCAGCAGTAAGGATAACTCACATTCCTTCCGGGGTCATTGTTGCTTGTCAGACTGAGAGATCTCAGCACAGGAACAAAGAACTGGCTATGCGGATTCTTAAATCCAGACTTTATGATATCTCTGTCCATGAGAGAGAGAAAAAAATGGACACTATTAAAGGGGATAAAAAAGGAATATCATGGGGCAATCAGATACGGTCCTATGTGTTACAGCCATACCGTATGGTAAAGGACCACAGGACCGGTAGTGAAACAGGCAATGTGGATGCAGTATTGGACGGGGACATAGATATTTTCATAAAGGGATATTTAAATTCCATTGTGGCAGCGGTATGATTAGAGTTGGAATATTTTTTTTAAAGGCCTACTATTGTTTTTAGGCTTTTAAAATAGTAGTAGCAGTAGGCGCTGTTGAATTGTTAGTAATGAATAAAAAGTGTGCAAAGGCAAGTGGTTCAAATTATGAGAAGTGAGACACGTTATTATGGACTGCCAACAATTTGGAAGAAAGATATTTTTAAACATTGTAATCAACAATTTATTGCCCTTGTTTTAACAGATAGGATATAATGAGCATGCAAAGATTGCGGAATTACTAACAATTGTGAATATCCTGTTGAAATACAATACGGATTCATTGTGGATTTATTGTTCAGCAACAGCTAAAACAGCTAATTTATATATGGAATTAGGCATTGGGGACAACAGAGAGTGATTATAGAAGATATTTGGAATAAGAATCTCTTGAAAATAGCTGAGAGAGTCGGGGAAAGCCTTTTTGAATTATGGTTTAAACCAATGAGGCTTATCAGTTTTAAAGATAAAATTATAACTATAGGTATTCCCAACAGGTTTTTCAGAGAATGGATTGAGGATTATTATCCGACAATTATAAATGAAACACTGGAAGGGGCCATCGGATATCCTGTTTCCGTCAAATACAAAATAATAGAAAAGGAAGATGCGGCACTTAAAAAACAGGACACCAGATTAGAGAACAGGAAGAACAAGCTGGCAAGCAGGGGAATATATCTTAGTCCCAAATATACATTTGATACCTTTGTTGTCGGACCCTCGAACCAGTTTGCGCATGCCGCTGCCAGGAGGATATCCGAAAACCCGGGGGTTGCCTATAACCCGTTATTTATTTACGGAGGAGTAGGACTCGGTAAAACACACCTGATGAATTCGATCGGTAATATGATTGTCGATAAATATTCTGATAAAGTAGTCTGTTATATATCTGCCGAGCAGTTTACCAATGAGGTCATCTCAGCATTGCGGCATGAAAAGATGGGGGATTTCAAGGACAAATACAGAAATGTGGATGTCATGCTTATCGATGATATTCAGTTTATCGCCAATAAGACAACGACACAGGAGGAATTTTTTCATACCTTTAATGCCCTTTATGAAAAGCAGCGCCAGATTGTTGTATCGAGCGACAGGGCGCCCCTCGAGATATCTGATATTACCGACAGGCTCAGGTCCAGGTTCAGCATGGGGCTTATAGCCGATATTCAGCCTCCTGAAGTGGAAACCAAGATTGCTATTATTGATAAAAAAGCCGCAATAGAAAAAATGACCATACCGATAGATGTGGCCTATTTTATTGCGACAAAAGTTAAATCCAACATAAGGGAATTGGAAGGGTGTCTTATAAAGTTGGGGGCGCATGCGTCGTTAACAGGTCTTCCTATTGATACTGCTATGGCCCGTGTGGTACTTAAGGACCTTATATCGGATGATGAGAGGCCTGTTACGGTTGATCTGATACAAAAGATGGTATGCGAATATTTCAGCATGAAAATTCAGGATATCAAAGCAAGAAAAAGGACCAAAGAAATAGCAAATGCACGGCAGATAGCTATGTACATTGCAAAGAAGCAGACCAACCTCTCGCTCAGTGAAATCGGAAGATATTTTGGCGGGAAAGACCATGCAACGGTAATTTATGCCTGCAAGCAAATAGAAGAGAAACGCGGCAAGGATGAAAATCTTAATAAAAGCATTGAAAATATTTTGAAGAGGATTACAGGTGTTTAAACGGGTACTAAATGGGGGATTGCGGGAGCAAGGTCTCGATCTCAAATCTTAGGGACAGGAAAAACGGAGGGGATTGATGAAGGTCACGGTAGAAAAGAATGAATTGCAGAAAAGGCTCTCAGATATTCAGAACATAGTTGAGAAAAAAAATACCATGCCTATCTTAAGTCATTTTCTTCTGGTGGCAGAGAAGGGAGGAGCATACATCACAGCCACGGATCTGGAGACTGCTTTTAAAGAACCGATTACCCTTACTGTTGCAACTGAGGGCAGGCTATGCATTCCTGCAAAAAAACTGTTTGAGATCGTGCGGGAAGTTGACAACGATATAGTGCTTGAATCGG
>JBEKJD010000191.1:0-6112 GCA_050011415.1 Dissulfurispiraceae bacterium
GTCTGGCCTTACAGTATGTAACCACACATGACGAAACCAGCGCATCATCGAACTGAACGTCCTCGGGGTCAAACTGGTGGATGTCCAGGAGTGTGACATGGTGCAGGAGATAGTCTTTGAGGGCTTTACCGTAATTAACATACAAGAATTCACTGGGAATCAACCATGAGGCGATGGCGTTATCCGCCAGAATATCGTGAGAAAGAAGCACAAAGTAGACATAAAGGCCGGACAGACCGCTTGCAGTAATACCAAGACGCCTGAAAATCTCGCCCTGAAACTTTTGCTTGTCTGACGGATCGATATGATGATGCCGCACATATGGGGGATTTGTACAGAGCAAATTGAATCTGCCTCGGTTCTCATTCCGGTGGATAAAATCGAAATAATCGGAAATAATCACAGTCAACTCTTTCTCCAACCACAAGCGTCGGGCCACTTCGGCGTAAACACTATCAAGCTCAACTCCTATGGCTTCTTTAACTAAATGGCCGTTAAGAGAGCTTAGGAGGGCCGAGAAAAAAACCCCAGTACCAACAGCCGGTTCAAGGAAACTGATCGGTTCCGTTCTGTCTATGTGCTTAACAGATGACCGTACTATCTCTTCGGCGAGCATAAACGGTGTTGAAAATTGACCAAGTTTGTTTCTCTCTCCGGCTGTTCTTCCCTGGTCGATTGTCTTTTGTTGTTCAAAGCGGGATTTCTCAATAAGAAAAATATCTGGATCATAAGCGGCTAAGTCTTCTCGGACCGACTCCGGACTTTTTTTTTGAGCTGTACCGCCGAGAAGCGGCTCAAGATCACCAACACGATGCTCCCAAATCCAGTCAATGCCCTCCGCAGCCTCATAACCAAGATAACCAGCCTCAAAATAACCGCACAGCAACATAATATACTTCACGTCGGAACCAAATTCCGCCTTCAGTTGGGAATACTTCTGGGCTTCTTCCTTCCGCCGTTTGTTTGTATTCGTCGCGTCACCGGCGGATTTTGCCTCGATTAGTACTGGCACTTCACCTTTCCTGGCAGTACGCGGCTGGATGGCGCAGTCAACCGGGATAATTGTCTTTTTCTTCCCTTTGCCGACTGCAATGTTCAGTCTGAAAGCAAAAGTCAGCGGGGCCAGATCACCACAAGCTTTTACCGAATCAGGGCGCACCTCGGAATATCCTCTGGCGTTAAGCCACTTTTTGAGCAACTGGAGTTGCCTCCGCTCCTGGGCATTTCTGATGATGGGATCAGACGCTGCCCCGCAGAGCCGGTCAGCCACAACCATCGCCGCCCGTTCCAACTCGTCAGTTTTTGGATTTTCCTTCCTGTCAAGCCAGGGAAACAACTCACGATCGGTAAGCTCATATATGATATCGCATATCCTTGAAAGCGCGTCCCGCGCATCGATTTCCCGCATCCTGGGCGGAATCCGAGATGGGTTCCCGTCCTTCCCCTCCATGGATTCGATCAAGTTCTTGCTTGTTCTTGACAAGCCCATCAACCTGTCCCTTGCGATGGGAGGCGCCGTGGTCATACGGAGCATGGGAAGCACGCCGGGATTTTGCAACAGACATTCAGGGTTAATGGTGCGAAGATTGTTCGTTAGCTCAAAGGCGTCCTTAACTTCCTTTGTCCTGACCTTTCTCTGAGCCCTGTATGTTGTCGGGGCAAACCTCAGAAACCAGTCATTATAGAAGTCTATCGATCTCTCAACGTCCGCCTTCCAGAGGTGCGGTTTATCGGCATTAAGCTTCATCAATAATAATACCGTTTATTGGACCGCTTTTTCCCAAAATGTATAGCTTTCCCCAATTTTATCTTGATTATCCATATAGACTTTATTAAGAGTTAATAAAAACGCTTTAGCATAATGTTGAAAGCCCAATATACACAGACACTTCAATATTCTTGTTATGCGAAGAAAATTATGATTGCCCTCACTAACCCAATTACGAATCCGATCTTCATAATCAGGAGCTTTTTCAATTATTGTTTCAATTCGGTGAAATCCATAAAATCCCAACATTACATCAAAAGATTTGGCAATGTTTTCTTTTAAATCAGTCTCAGTTTTAAATGATTTAATATCTTCTGAAGTTAATATGGGCGCTCTCCAATTGAAGGCGCTACGATTTATTAATGGGAAAAGCCATTGAACATAATCGTGGACTTCTTCCAATCGATTATAATCCCACTTTAAAATCTGGCTTAAATAACGGCCTCTGTTATCGGGGCCTGAACCTCGGTAAAATTCTATTAAAACACTTGAGTGCCCCATATATTTTTTTATTAGACGTGCATGCCCACAGCCATTTTTAAAAGTCGTTTGGCTATAGTTTTAGAGACATCTGGTTTGGCAGCAGCATCTTTCTGGAATATAACGATATTATAATCGCTGATATGGTGTCCATATGACCTCGTTACAGCATCGCATATGGCTAGTAACATGCCAAACAACGCAACCTCTCTTTTAATACCACCATGCCCAGAACTAATAATTGGAATGAAAACCGCGCCCATTCGCTTATCTGCGGCTATTCGCCGCACTTCGCTCATAGCCTGAAAAATATATGACATTTCACTTCGAAGGCCCTCACCTGCACGCTTGGTTGTAACCGATAGGAACAAAATTGCTTGATCGGATGAAAGTGGATTTTTTAAATAAACCCCTGTGCCTATACCGTAGCTATCTTGAATTACCCCTTTCTCCTTTTCAACTTTTTCCGGTCTAATACACTTCAGTTCATCAAAAATTAATTTTTGGATATCTTTAGCTTGATTTGTAAATTTGGAACTCACATACGCACCTAGCGCACTTCTTTCATCGTAAATGCATTCATCGTCGAAAAACTCATTTGCAGGCAACACCACGAAACTCGACCCAGCAGATTGCGCCAGCAGTTCAAGTCGCCCATAAATAATACGTATTTCACTCTGATTTAAGTGGACACTATACCCATTGGGAAGATTCTTGATTTTTGTTGGCTTAATCCACCCAAAAGTGATTTCATCAATCATAAATAAAACAACTGAAGCCACACAAAAAAGAATACCTACGCCGAAAATTGTATAGACAGGCTTAGCTGAAACAGTTATCTGGAATTTAGTGATATCTTTGATCTCAAAATAGCCAGCGACAATAAGGAGAAAACCAAAAGCCAATAGCATGGCAGGGTATTTTAGTTTTTCGAGAAACTTGAGCATATTACGTTAATATTTCTCTCCCTTATAGTCTGCTGGGTATTAACAAGTTTCCGCTAATCTTCGGAAATATTATCATAACGAGGTGATTTTTTCACAATAGCTCTAATATAAACGGCCTGACGACGCGACCCCCCCCGCCACAAATTGATTAAGTTACATGTCTACTTATTGCTGGATTTGCAGTATAATAAATCCATGAAGAACATTGTACTTGCTATAACAGGCGCCAGCGGCGCTCCCTTCGGAATCGCGGTGCTGAAAGAACTCCTGAAGACAGCCGCGGTGCACCTGATAATATCTTCAAACACTTTTTCCATTATTGCCGACGAGACCGGCCTCGACCTTTCAGACAATACCGAGTCCAAACTCAGAAAACAGTTCAGCACTGATAACCTGCATTTTTATGAAGACAGACAGATGGAGGCCCCCATTGCAAGCGGCTCTTTTAGAACAGACGGCATGCTTGTCGTTCCCTGTTCCATGAAAACCCTGGCCGGCATTGCCAACGGGTATGCAACCAATCTGATTGAGAGGGCTGCTGACGTTACCATTAAGGAAGGCCGCCATCTTCTTCTGTCCCCGCGTGAAATGCCCTTCAGCGCAATCCATCTGGAAAACATGCTGAAGCTCGCCCGGCTCGGCGTTACGATTGCCCCGCCTGTTCCCGCCTTTTATCACCACCCCGAAAATCTTGAGGCCATGACCGGCTTTATCACAGGCAAGATTCTGGACAGTTTCGGCGTAGGGCATACCCTGTTTAAACAGTGGGGGAGCTGAAAGAGTGATATGAAAGAGAGCTGTCCGGTAAGCAGGGAAATTCAGTGTGACTTCCCGGGGTGGAAAAACAGGTTTGGCCCTCTGCGCGCCTTTCCCTCTTTGTCCATAAGCATGTCCAGTGCAAGGGTGGCCAAGTCATCTGCCATCGCTTCCATCTGCGGGTCTTTTTCCAGGTACAACAGTTTCAGGTAGAAGTTGCAGTTGTTGCAACTCTCCGCCTTGACTGCGCTGTTCGAACCTTCCAGAGTGTAGAAGTTTATCCCATCGGTCGATTCGCAGCTGCTGCACTTGACCCGCACCATGTGCCATTGAGAAGCACAGAGGGAGCAGGAAAGGTAACGCAACCTCTGCCCTGCCCCACAGGTCACGATACCGGCGCCCGGGTATGAACCGCACACAGGGCACAACCCTCCCTGTTCCAGTCTGCCAAACACATCTTCTCCCAAAGATGACGCCATATGCACCCAATAGACCTGCAGGGCGGCGGCGACAAACGGCAACTCCTGTGGAGAAATATCTGCCAGGTCTCCCGCCAAGATCCTGTCTGCCATCTCCTCCAACCCGGGTTCACTCGCCTGCATCAAGCCGGCTATGGCCTCACTTGCAGCTGGTGGAAGGGCGGCCTCTCTCATCTGCTGAAGGATCATTTTCAGGCCCCACCGCCATGCCGGGTCTCGGGACCAGGACTGGTAGCTCAGCAACGGCATGCCATGCTTACGGCATAGCGCATGTTCACTGGGATCGGGCAGAGGCAGCGTGGGGAATTGGTCCAAAACCTTTTGCTGCGCATCAGCAAGCAATGCCAGGAAGGCTAGGTAATCTCCTAAAGGATGCCCACTGGAAAGAATCCGGAAACGCTCAGCGCGGCGTGCAAAAACATCTTGCCCGGCGAGGATTAGAAAACAGATCTGCCCGGCCGGGGCTTCAATCTGACCCGGTTCAAGAATGCGGACTTCGGTATTCATTTGCCTCCCGTCATCTGCCGAAACCATGCCGGGTGATGTTGTTTCGCCCATGCGCGCCTGACCTGGCCGTACAGCATGGCGTCTATGCTCTCCCTGGTCCAGATTGCGGCATAGATGTGAATCATGATCAGGGCTATCATGATTGTTGCCGCTACTGCGTGAACAACTGAAGCGAAACGGACCAACGCAGCCGGGAACAGGGACGAAAAATAGGCGCGCCAGATAACAATGCCGGACAGTATGAGCAGCACCATGCAGGCCGACAGCAGCCAGAACAAGAGCTTCTGACCGCCGTTGAACTTGCCCGCTTCCGGCATGTTCTTGTCATCGCCGGCCACCAGTTCAGAGATATGGCTCAGCCATTCCTGGTCGGCAGGAGTAATTACATTCATCTGCCTGTAACTGGAAAACATAATGCCGAAAGAAATGGCCATTACCACCCCGATGAAGGGATGAAGGATGCGCGTCCAGACTCCGCCGCCAAAAAACTGAGTCAGAGGGTAGAAGGCGGGATAAAAGAAAGAGAGCCCGGACAGCGCCAGAAGGACAAATGTTATTGCTGTCAGCCAATGGTTGACACGCTCGCCGGGTGTATACCGGAGTAATTTTTTCGGGTCATTTTTCATCTTCAAACTCCTTCTCAATCTCTTCTGAGACTTTGTTGGGGCCCTTGGTTATATAGTGGAAAAAGGCGCCGAAGGCAACCGTGGCAAGGGCAAAAGAGGCAAGCGGCTTAGCGGCTCCCTTCCAAAGGCCGACCATCGCCCCGATAGAAGGGTCATTGGGGAGACCGCAATAAATACTGGGTTTATCAGCGTGCTGAAGCACATACATCACATGCGTGCCGCCAACCCCTTGAGGGTTATATATCCCTGCTTTGACAAACCCCCTTCTATTCAGGTCGGCGACCCGTCCCTCTGCGTGGTGGATCATATCATCCTTTGTGCCGAACATGATCGCACCGGTGGGACAGGTCTTGACGCAGGCCGGCTCAAGGCCCACTGCCACCCGATCGGAGCAGAGGGTGCACTTGTAGACCTTGCTGTCCTGCTTCGACAGGCGGGGGATGTTGAAAGGGCAGCCGGTGATGCAGTAGCCGCAGCCGATGCAGTTTTCCTCGTGGAAATCCACGATGCCGTTGCTGTATTGCACTATGGCACCCGGTGCCGGGCACG
>JBEKJD010000192.1:0-6061 GCA_050011415.1 Dissulfurispiraceae bacterium
CAGCCTATGGTATTATTATTGCGGACCCGACTTATCATGATATACGAACGACTCAAGGCCATAATATTAGTGCTGCTCATAATTCTTCTTACCGGCATGAGCGGCTACCAACTCATCGAAGGGTGGGCAACTCTTGATTCCCTGTACATGACAGTAATCACTATTTCCTCTGTGGGATTTAGTGAGGTGCATCCCCTGTCTGCAAATGGCAGGATATTCACCATGTTTCTCATACTCTTCGGGACAGGCGCTCTCGTATACGGCGTCTCGACCATTACAGCGTTTATTGTTGGGGGAGAGTTCAGCGATGTGTTAAGGAGGAGAAAAATGCAGAATAAGATTAACAGGCTCAACGAGCACTATATCGTATGCGGCGCGGACCAGACCGGACGGTATGTCATTGAGGAACTGGTAAAAACAAAACGTGATTTTGTCGTAATAGAAAAAGATGCGCAGAAAATCAAAGAGCTCGAACTCCGGGAGATACTGTTTGTCGAGGGTGACGCAACTCATAACGCGATACTGAACGTTGCCGGGATAGAAAAAGCCAAGGGTCTCATTGCAGCACTGCATACGGATGCTGATAATCTCCTGGTAGTCTTGACGGCAAAACAGTTGAATACCGGCCTGAGGGTAATATCAAAAGCTGTAGAGGAAGAATCGGAACAGAAGATCCGGATGGCCGGAGCCGACGGAGTGGTAATGCCGAATTCCATCGGCGGCATGCGGATGGTTTCCGAGATGATCCGGCCTTCTATTGTGACTTTCCTGGATATAATGCTCAGGTCCAGGGACAGGACCATCCGTGTTGAGGATGTCGTCATTGCTGATAATTCTCCTTTTGCCGGAAAGACTCTCGAGGAGACCGGCATGCTGGATAAAGAAGGTATGACTGTAGTAGCCCTCAAAGATGCGCTGCGTGACAGATATATTTTCAATCCTGCGAAAACCACTGTGCTTGCCGGGAACCACACGCTGGTTGTGATGGGCGACATCGGGCTAATCAGCGATTTCAATAACAGGGCCAAACCCCCTGCCCTTGCTTGACAAAACCTCGGCAATTTGATATAAGTGTCACAGGTTATCCGATGATAAATATCTTTATACAGGAGTTGCTCAATGGCAAAGATTGATGCTTTTTTCAAGCTCATGCATGAACAGGGCGCCTCTGACCTTCACCTTGTAGCAGGCTCCCAGCCCATACTGCGAATAAGGGGTGAAATGGAAAGGGTTCAATACAACGTCATGGAAAATGACGACCTGAAATCGATGCTCTACGAGATCGCCCCGGAGGAGAAGGTAAAAACATTTGAAGAGACCGGTGATGTTGACTTCGGCTATGAAATACCCGGACTGGCACGCTATCGCGCCAATTTTTTCCGTCAAAAGTATGGCGTTGCGGCAGTCTTCAGAGAAATTCCCAGTGATATTTTGAGCGCTGAGCAGCTCGGCCTTCCACCGATTTGTAAGAAATTTGCTATGCTTGGAAAAGGACTGGTACTGGTCACAGGTCCTACAGGGAGCGGAAAATCAACGACACTTGCAGCCATTATCGACTACGCCAACAAGAATCGTAAAGACCACATAATCACAGTCGAGGACCCCATAGAATTTGTCCATAAGAGCCAGGGATGCATTATCAACCATCGTGAACTGGGCACCCATACAAAGTCGTTTGGGGCTGCGCTCAAGGGCGCCCTGCGTGAAGACCCGGATATTATCCTCGTCGGCGAAATGAGAGACCTCGAAACCATTCAGCTGGCCCTTGAAGCCGCATCAACAGGCCATCTGGTCTTCGGCACACTGCATACGACAAGCGCACCGAAAACCGTGGACAGGGTTGTTGATGTCTTTCCCGCAAACCAGCAGGCCCAAATCCGAACCACGCTCTCTGAGTCATTAAAAGGGGTAATAGCACAGAACCTGTTCAAACGCATTGATAAAAAAGGCAGGAGCGCAGCGCTGGAGATACTTGTCATCACCTATGCGGTATCCAATCTTATAAGGGAGGCCAAGACCCACCAGCTCCCGTCAGCCATGCAAACAGGCAAGAAATTCGGCATGCAGACCCTTGACGACGCGATAATGGAGCTACTGCTCAAGAAATGGATATCCCCTGAAGATGCGTATGACAAGTCCATAGACAAGCAAAAGTTCGTGCCGTTCCTGAAAGAACCGCCTCCGGACTTTTAGAAAATGATAGGGCGATACGGAGACGCGGAGAAACGGAGACGCGGAGAAACGACAAAAAGGAACAGGCTCCTTTCCCCGCGTCACCCTATCGCCGTGTCCCCGTGTCCAGTGTGTCTCTGTGGTTATTTTCTTAGAGAGGTAGAGATATGAGAAGATCAGAACTGGATTTTATTCTTAATACAATGCTGGACAGCAGTTCCAACGTATCGGACCTCAACCTTACGGTGGGAAAGCCGCCGCAGGTCGAGTCCTCAGGCCAGCTGACGCCGGTTGCCTTTGCCGGGGTATCATTGGACAAACTGACGCCGTTTCAGACTGAAATTCTGTCGCTCAACCTTATCAACTCGGACCGTCGCCTAAGCGAGATACTCATCGGCCAGGGTTCATGCGACCTGTCTTACGCCTTGCCGGAAAAAGCGCGGTTCAGGGTGAATATATTCTCCCAGCGCGGCTCGTATTCCATCGTACTGAGAAGGCTCTCGACCGTCATTCCAACTATTGCCGACCTGAAAGTGCCCGAGGTGCTTTCCCAGATAACTGGAGAGAAAAACGGACTGGTGCTGGTGACCGGATCGACTGGAAGCGGTAAATCAACAACACTTGCCGCTGTCCTGCGGCTGTTCAATGAGACAAAAGCCGTTCATATCATCACACTGGAAGATCCTGTCGAGTTCTCCCATCCTCACGAGAAGGCGACCTTTAACCAGAGAGAGATGGGTATCGACTTCGATTCCTTTGCCAATGGTTTGAGAGCAGCCCTCCGCCAGGCTCCAAAGGTAATCCTTGTCGGTGAAATGAGAGACAGAGAAACCGTTGAAATAGGCATGTCCGCTGCTGAAACAGGTCACCTGGTCCTCTCGACTCTCCATACGATAGATGCCGGTCAGACGATCAACAGAATAGTCGGCATGTTCGAACAGGAGGAGGAAAAGCAGATACGGACCCGCCTTGCCGATACAATACGGTGGGTGGTCAGCCAGCGCTTGCTGCCCAAGGTGGGCGGAGGCAGAGTAGCGGCCATCGAGATCATGAGAACAAATTTGAGAGTGAAAGAATCGATACTGCACGGCGAATCCGAGGGCAAGACCTTCTATGAGATCATCGAGTCCGGTGACTCTTACGGCATGCAGAGCTTTGATAAAGCCATACTCAATTTTTACCGTGAAGGGCTGATAACAGAAGAAACGGCTATGGCCTATGCGTCAAAGAAACCTATAGTAGGCAGGGGCATTGACATAATTAAGGGCGCAAAAGGCGAAAAAACGACCGACATCGAAGGATTGAAACTTGATGCGGATTACGATAAACGTATTAAAAAATAAATTAGCAAAGGGTAACAGGTAAATGGAAACACGTGCGGCAGAGACAGAGGAGTTTGAAGAGGAATCCCGGAGTGCGCTGGTATGCGAGGACAACGCCGAGTTTAAAAGTGCCATAAGCACAGCGCTCGAAGGGCTTAAATACAGCATAGAGTTTGCGTCAGGCGTGGAAGATACCTTTGAAAAGCTGAAGTTCAACCAGTACGGACTCATTATTCTGAACGAGCGGTTCGGTGGAAGCGCTCCCGAAAATAATGCCGTCCACACATTTCTGAAGACCATGCCTATGTCAACGCGGCGGCGCATCTTTTTAGCCCTGATCGGAAAAGACTTCAAAACCGCCGACAATATGACAGCTTTTGTAACAAGCTCAAACATTGTTGTGAATGAAAAAGACATGTCCAACCTGAAGTCGATCCTGAAAAAGTCAGTTGCGGACAATGACCAGTTTTATAAAGTTTTCATGGAAAGTCTCGTGAAAATGGGTAAAAGGTAACCTGCAGTGTTATTCCGGGCAGGCGGATGACGTTAGCGTTTTTTGGGAAGCCTATTCATCAGAGCTGCTGCAGGTTAAAGCGTAAAATGAAATTGTTCCTCAGGGCAGGATACTCACAGTACTCAGCAAAAGTTGCGAGTTCTCATAACTGCGGAGTATGCCCCAAAGTATGCGTGGTCGTACTACGTCTGGCTGTTCCCCTCGTCTTGCCTGGATACAGAAACCCAGGTTTTCCCTTTGCGTAATTCCGGTAGAAACCTTTATCTGCAAGACCCCTAAGAAATGAAAGAGCATTTGATGCAGGTTTGGTAACGGCTCCACCCTGACAAACATTGACCAGAGCCTTCTTTTCAAAACTCTCATTTTCGGTTACAAGTCCGCATTTTGGTATACTCTCCAAGTAAGTGGTTTACCAGTCTTTGACAGACTTTAACGTACTGTTTGCCTGCTTTTATGCAACGAAATATTTTGTGTATGTGTATATTTTAATTTTGCTTTGATATAATTAAATCAAGGTCTCAGAATGCTGCTTAAACTAGTAACTCGCAAGGAGGTTTGCAATGAAAACCGCATGTTTCCCAAGTCTCATACTGCTGGCTTTGTTGCTAATAATTGGAGTAGCTCATGCTGAAAGCGATGTTTCGATATCAGGCGGGAACGGAGATTCCGGACTTTTGCTTTCCGGGGACTGGACCAGTTCAGAGGGCGATTCAATGACCATTCATCAAACCGGTAATGATTTCCGTGCCGATTATAACCTCAAAAATGGCAGGATAATAGGCAAACTGAACGGAAACAGCGTTGAAGGATTATGGATACAGGACTCCTCGTCAAGGCGATGTTCGTACGCTGTGGATAACAGTTATTACTGGGGAAATACAAGGCTAAACTTTACATCTCAAAACTATTCAGGAAATTGGGGCTATTGCTCTGATGAGCCCAGTTACGTTTGGAGTGGCTCAAAAAAATAATAGTTACATATAACAAGTTCAATGGAGGGACATTTGGTGCCGACTGACCGCACTGATGAGTTCCCTCTATGCTGTATTGTTGCAATCAAGATTTTTGGTATCTGTTATTTATCTGGCCCGTTTAGAAGACTGGCTGAATCTATATCAAACAGTAGTGAAATTATGTATTTTTATAACAATTATCATTTGAACTCTGCATATAGTTGCGATATAATGAAATTCTCATTTTCAGGAAGAAGCCGAAAAGCTGATCGAACGCTGGCGGAGCAGGGCAACATGTCACATTGCCCAGGGCGTTATTTGGTGTTCTGCGGTTTTTGGCGGTACGCAACGAGTTTGGGACGATATCCGTGCATCTATATCCTGCTGAATCCTCACTCAAGTGGTTACCCAATGCTTTCATTACCGTTCACTCTGGCCCCTGTCGTGGCCATTCTCTCCTTGCTATTGTTCGCAAAAAACGTCCCGGCCCTTTCCCTTGCTTCATCCATACTGCCGCTTGACTGGATACTGGACACCAAAGAGTGTCCGAATTTATAGTTCTGGGCGAAGTACTTGGTAAATCCCTTCAGCCTAATCAAGCGGTACACGGGCCGATAATTCGCGTTCAGAGTTTCGAAAAAAGCCGCGTAAACATCCGGCAGTGACGCCACGGGCTCCATGATATCACAGCCGAATACAGTCCTGGCAATTTCGGCGAAGAGCCAGGGTCTTATAACAGCACCTCGTCCGAGCATCAATCCGTCAGCACCGGATACTCTCAGGCATGTCTCCGCGTCCTCTACCGAGAAAACTCCGCCATTGGCGATAACAGGTATTTTAATGCATTCCTTTATTTCGGCTATAAATGCCCATCGCGGTCTTCTTGCGAAGGACTCATGTTTGAACCGAGCGTGTACCGTAAGCATATCAACGCCCTCACCTTCGAGCATGGAGCAGAACGCCTTTAATTTTCCACTGTTGGCGTCGCTGCCGAGGCGGATTTTCGCACTTAGGGGTAAGGCGGTACGCATTCTGGCCTCGGCTACGATGCGGCGAGCCTCCTCCGGTTGTTCCATCAGCATCACGCCTGCGCCGAACTT
>JBEKJD010000193.1:0-9552 GCA_050011415.1 Dissulfurispiraceae bacterium
CAAAGGCGCTTTATGAAATGCTGTCCACCTCGAAAGACCTTCTCCTTTTTGTGGATAATCTCTGCGATTATGCCCGGTTTGAGCAGGGGAAGCTTGAGCATGCTGCCGGACCGTTTAATCTTTGCGATCTTTTGAATGAAACTGAGTTATACGCCAGAAGCCTTGCAGGCATAAAAGAAATAGAATTGATCGTCGAATGCCAGGAAGTGTTCGTCAACAGTATGGTGCATACCAACAGATCGCTGCTCAGAAAACTGCTGTTTAACCTGGTGAGTAATGCCATGAAAAATACAAGTGCCGGAACTGTCACCATACTGTCTACTGAAAAAATAATGGATGGTATGGATTATCTGGAGGTGTCTGTTGCCGATACCGGAAGAGGATTCGGCAGCGATGAACTGAACCAATTATTCGGGGATATCTCCTCTCCTCAATCTTCAGTGGGGCTTATAATTGCCCGGAAGATATCTGAAATCCTTGGAGGCAGTCTTGAAACCGAGAGCGTGGCCGGCAAAGGTTCTGTTTTTACAGCGGTTATCCCGAATTCCGGCTAAAGCTGCTGTCCGTATCTATTCTCTGCCTGTTGAAGATTGTTCGCATATGATGCTAAACTTAACGTTTATTGCCATTAGCCGTTGGACTTTTGTCTTTAGCCGTTACATATAAAGGGGGTAATCTTCTACCGGTGGGCAGAGATGAGAAAAAGAATAACATAGTCGACAGTATCTGGAGCGTATTTTCTTCCGTAAAGCTTGCAGTGGTCGTTTTCTCTGTTATATCGCTCACTTCTATCGTGGGTACCGTAATTGAACAGCAAGCTGAACCTGAACGAAATATAAAATTATTGACAAAGTTTTTCGGCGGGAATTTCGGGCCTGCCGCCTTTCGCATATTGGATACGCTCGGCTTTACCGATATGTTCCGTTCCTGGTGGTTTATGTCGCTTCTGGCTATTTTCACTGCAAATCTCATAGTTTGTTCCATCGACAGACTGCCCAAAATATTGAAACTCGTAAGGGAACCCATCAAGCCTCTTGCCCCTGAACTATTGAATACCATGTCGATAAAAAGGGAGATTTTTTTAAAAGAGAAAGCCGTAAAAGCCTCGGAGCATGTGGGAACTGTTTTGAAGAAACATGGGTTCGCAGCAGCGGTCCAGGATGAAAACGATGTTTTTCAGTTATATGCTGAGAGGGGCAGATACAGCAGACTTGGTATTTATGTCACTCACCTGAGTATTCTGCTGATACTGGCCGGGGCGGTAATAGGTATGCTTTTCGGGTTCAACGCCTCACTGAATCTGCAGGAAGGGAGTTCATCCACTGTTGCCTATAAAAGCAGCTCAACAGAAATTCCGCTCGGGTTTGAAATTCGGTGCGATAATTTTAATGTTTCTTTTTACGACAATTCAGATACTCCAAAGGCATTCAGAAGCTGGCTGACCATTTTGGAGGGTGGCAAGGAAGTAATGAAAAAAGTGATAGATGTCAACAGCCCGTTGCATTACAAAGGCATTACTTTCTATCAGTCGAGCTACGGCTACTCTCCTGGTAAGGATGCAATATTTGAGTTTGCCGTGACATCAAAAAATGGAGTCAAACAAGAAATCAATTTTAAACTGGGAGAAGTATTCACCATTCCGGGAACTGCGGTGACCGGCAAAGTTATTGATTTTAGTCCTGCCCTTGGAGTGGATGAATCAGGGCAGCTTTACACGTATGCGGAAATGATGAATAACCCGGCTGCATTTGTGGAATTTTCCGAAAACGGCAGGATGAAGTACCGCCAGTGGATACTGGTAAGGGTACCGCAGACCTGGAAAGTGGCCGATGGCGTTGTCCAGTTTGAGCATCTCTGGGGCGTCCAGTATACCGGTTTGCAGGTGAGAAAAGATCCGGGTGTGTGGGTCGTGTATCTCGGCTGCCTTGTTATGGCCATGGGTCTGTATACTGCATTTTTTATGGGCCACGAAAGAGTCTGGATGCGGCTTAAGGATGAAAAAGGCGGAGCGAAGCTTGTCATCGCTGCTTCAGCGAATAAAAATAAAATCTCTCTTGAACAAAAGATAGATAAAATAGCAAAAGAAATAACTCATAACTCATAACCTATTGCCTGTCTTTTAAGGAGGTTTTTTATGGACAGTTCTCAATTTTTCGGCATAGCGAGCATTGCGTATATCCTTGCAATGGTTGCGTATATATCGTACCTGGTTTTCAGGAAATCTGCGATTGGGATTATCGCGACAACTATAACTGCGGTAGGCTTTCTGTCCCATACTGCGGCATTTTTTCTGCGCTGGAAAGAGTTTTACAATATCGGACAACTGGGCATTCTGAGGGCCATCCCTCTTACCAACTTATACGAATCGCTTATTTTTTTCGTATGGTGTCTGATACTTGGGTATCTCATAATCGAGTGGAAATACAGGAACCGGTTATTCGGCGCTTTTATCACCCCTATAGCCGGAATGGCTCTGGCATTTATCGACATATCCGGTATGGATAAAAATATTCACCCTCTGATACCGGCGCTGCAGAGCAACTGGCTTTTGGCGCATGTCACTTTGAGCTTTACCTCTTACGCCGCATTTGCCATCTCTTTTGCGACAGCTATGATTTACCTGATCGTTACGGCTGAAAACAAAAAGAGCGCTGCCTATATTTTCTGGACCATGGCCCTCGGCATATTTGTTTCTGTGCTTGTTGCCATGGGTATCGATTTTTTAGTTTTTAAAGTTGCCGTGAATTCTCCTGAAGATTTCATAAAGAGTTACCTCTTCAAAGCGTCTTACAGGAACAGTTCGGGGCTGATATCGGTCCTCAGTTATTTGGCGACCGCCGCTTTCATTCTGGCGGTCTGGAAGTTCGGCCATGTACTAAGAAATATTATCACCTCTTTCTCCGTATCCCCGGAATTGCTTGATGACCTGACTTACAAAAGTATTGCGGTGGGATTCCCGATATTTACGATAGGCGGTCTTATTTTCGGGGCCATATGGGCAGACCAGGCATGGGGCAGGTATTGGAGCTGGGACCCGAAAGAAACATGGTCGCTGATTACCTGGTTTGTTTATGCCTTTTATCTCCATGCGAAATTTTTAAGAGGGTGGCGGGGCAAAAGGATAGCGGTAGTTGCGGTCGTCGGATTTGTCTGCACGGTTTTTACCTACCTGGGCGTAAACCTTCTGTTGAGCGGGCTGCATTCATACGGAGGAGGGTAAAAAACAAGGTTAAGGTCAAGGTTGAGGTTAAGCAAGTAAGAAAGAAAAAGACTTCTTAACCTTAACCTTGACCTAAACCTTGTTTTATTATGATCATTCTCGGTATCGATACATCTTGCGATGATACATCTGCAGCGGTAGTTTTGCGAGGTGAGCAGATCCTGTCCTCTGTTGTTTCCTCTCAGACAGATATCCACAATAAGTATGGGGGGATTGTTCCCGAATTGGCATCACGGAGGCATATCGAGATGATATGGCCTGTTGTCGATGAGGCCCTTAGTGCTGCAAACATTTACATTGATGCTGTTAATGCCATCCTCTTGTGGCAGTGAATCATCTCGAAGGCCATATCTTCTCTGCTTTCCTTGAAAAAGATAAGCCTGAATTCCCTTTCATTTCCCTGATCGCATCCGGAGGACATACGAGTCTTTATATCGTCGAGGCTATTGGACAATATAAGGAGTTGGGCAGGACAAGGGATGATGCATCCGGAGAGGCCTATGACAAGGTTTCAAAACTGTTGAGGCTTGGATATCCAGGCGGGCCTGTTATAGACAGACTTGCGCAGCAGGGAGATGCCGGGGCCTTCGATTTTCCCCGCGCCTGGTTGCCCGAATCCTTTGACTTCAGTTTCAGCGGTCTCAAGACAGCTGTGAAATTGGTTGTTGAGAAGGATGCAGCAATGCTTGAAAATCCGTCTTTTCTCGCGGATGTTGCTGCTTCATTTCAGGCAGCAGTCGTGGATGTGCTTGTGAGGAAAGTGGAATCAGCCATAATAAAAACAGGAATACGCACTGTGGTGCTGTCCGGCGGTGTTGCCTCAAACAGCGGGTTAAGGACCAGGATAAGGGACATGGCTGATGAAAGGCAGGTAAAGGTTTTTTTGTCCTCGCCGTCGCTCTGTACCGACAATGCTGCTATGATAGCCGCTGCCGGGTACCATCATTATATTGCGGGTGATACCGCAGCTCTCGATTTGAACCCCAGGGCATACCTGCCGTTATAGGGTTACCTCACAGAACTGAAAAAATCGTATGTTTAGGCTCGCTAATAAGTAGCCTGCACATTGTTGCATTGCAGATTTTGGTGAGGACTAACTCAAACTGATCAGCCTTTTCAGATAGTAACGTGATTTATTCCGAATTCTATGGTGAATTCATTTCGCCCCGAAACACTCACAAATAGGTACTTCCTGTACTCCTCGTTTTTGCATAGCAGTTAATTAGAGCATGTTTCATCCAGTACTTCTTGACGATTGACTCTATAACACCTTCCAAATTCTATAAAGCAAATGTCTCTGGAAACTGAAGATTACGAGAATAATCTGATAAAAAACTTAGGTGCTTTTTCACTTGACTTTTTGTTGAATAAATGTATACTGCATTAAGCATATTGAAAGTTAATTTTTTATTGGCTTTCAATAATATTTATTAACGTTCACGGAATCTGATACTTCTGTGGGGGGATGTGATGATAAGCAAAAAGGGGATAGCGCTTCTCTTATTTCTTTTCATTCTGCTTGTCTTTGCGGGCACATCCTTCGCCGGGCAAGTTTCTAAAACGACGGCTTGGCAGGTAGCTCAAAATTTCGTGACAAACCACTTTGCTGTTCACTGCGACTGGGAAGGCAATCATTCCCCGGTACCGGCCTCCATAGAAGTAGTGACCTATAAAGGCGAACCAGTTGCATACCTTGTTACGGTTTCTCCTTCAGGACATCTGCTGATGGCCTATTACGATGATTTCAGCCCTGTTTTGTTCTATTCTCCCAATTGGGTTCTTGACCCTGCAAAAGCTGATAACCCCAACGCTTTAGAATCATGGATAATTCCTGAGATCTATAACAATGTTAAGGTTGTTACCGGAAAGGTTGCTGTAGTGAGGCGGGATACTGGTCAAACCGTTTATGTGGATACATCAAAGAAGATTTCGACTGAAATGGGAGCCAGGATTGCCGCTGCCTGGGCCAGGCTGAATGTTCCATCGGAATACTTTAAGGTCGTAAGCAGTACCGTGGCAAGCCCTGAAGGCAACGCTGCTGCATATGCATCATCCGCCGGTCCGCTTCTTCAGACATCGTGGAGCCAGGGCGACCCTAACGACAATAACAGCCCTTACAATGAGTACACGCCGGCAGGAACCGATAATGGCGGTTGCACTCATACGTATACCGGGTGTGTCGCGACGGCTACTTCCCAAGTGATGAAATACTGGAACTGGCCTGCCTCAGGCACAGGCAGCAATTCCTATACGTGGAGCGAAACCGGAGCCTCTTTGAGCGCCAGTTTTGCACATCCCTACAATTGGTCCAATATGCCGGCCAGCCTGTCTTCGTCGACCACGGCAACCCAAAACAGCGCTGTAGCACGGTTGATGTCGGATGTCGGCATATCCGTGAATATGGATTATGGCTGCAGCGAGTCGGGCGCCGGTGTTGGGGCTACTCCACCGAGTCTGTCGACCTATTTCTT
This sequence comes from Dissulfurispiraceae bacterium, assembly GCA_050011415.1. GTDB lineage: Bacteria > Nitrospirota > Thermodesulfovibrionia > Thermodesulfovibrionales > Dissulfurispiraceae > JADFXI01. Next base: position 5,692 of record JBEKJD010000193.1, read on the forward strand.
TTACAGCAGTTCCGCGAACTTTGCAGACAGATCCAACTATGATGCGACAGATTGGATAAACCTTGTTTTGAACGAAATCAATGCCGCGACGCCCCGTCCTGTTCTGTTCTCTATTACAACCACCGACAGCTCAGGCCATGAGGTAGTAATCGACGGATATCAAACAGAATCGAGCGGGACGGATCAGGTGCATCTGAATTATGGATGGGGCGGCGAGAGTGACGGCTATTACGACATAACCAACAACTGGACTACGGGGGAGTACACATGGGTGGGAAATACTCAGCAGTTTGTCATAGGCATTGAGCCTGCTCCGTCGACTTCATGCAGCTATGCATTAAGCCCCACCAACCAGAACTTCAGTTCGTCCGCAGGCGCCGGAAGCGTGAGCGTTACGCCGTCATCAAGCGCGTGTCCATGGACGGCCACGAGCCAGGCATCGTGGATAACAATAACATCAGGAATCAGCGGCACGGGCAATGGCAGTGTTGTCTACTCTGTCTCTGCCAACCCCACCACAAGCTCAAGGTCGGGATTTATATACGTTCCGGGGTATCCGTGGGATGTAGAGGGAGGGTTGTTAAGCCCGGCGTACTATGTCTACATCTATCAGGCGGGGGCGGCGACTAACACTTATTCCATTTCAGGAACTGTAACAATTTCGGGAGGTACTGGACTACCGGGTGTGACAATGACTTTAAGTGGAACCAGTAGTGCTACGACAACCACGGAAAGTGACGGCAGCTATAGCTTTACAGGATTATCCAACGGCTCTTACACAATTTCTCCGGGCTTGTCCGGATACACTTTCAGTCCATCAAATTTGAATTTATCAGTAAACGGCGCCAATGTGACAGCCCAGAACATTACGGGCACAGTAAGCGCTTATTCCCTGACGGTCACATTATCCGGAACAGGAACTGGAACAGTAACGAGCACTCCAGGCGGAATCAGTTGCGGCTCTACCTGCTCGGCGTCCTACAGCAGGGGCACAAGCGTAACGTTGACGTCAGCACCTACGTCAGGCTCTACCTTCACAAGCTGGTCTGGTTGTGATAGCACAAGCGGCACCACCTGCACCGTTGCCATGACGTCGCCACGAAGCGTGACGGCAACGTTTACCACTATTCAGGTAGTCGAGGTAGGAAGCTCGGGAGCATATTCCACGATTCAAAACGGTTACAACGCTACCGGAACAGGGGCTGATATTGAGGTGCAGGCAGGGACTACATATGTGGAAAGTGATAACTTCAACAGAAATGTCTCAGTTAGCCTTATAGGTGGATATAATAGCAGCTTTACAACCGACAACTCATATTCAGTAACTACGGGGCCACTAATAATCAGAAATGGGACAGTGACTGTCCGGAACTTAATAATTCAATAATGGATAGCTGAGGGAGGTGAAGTGTAGCCCGTCGGCATTCGTAGAGGGGCTGCAGTATGGCAAACACTGGGAATACGCTTCATTTAAGAATTTTCACTCAGTTGATTATCCTTGAGCATTATATTCGCGAGAATTACAGTTCGCAACCTTTATTATCAATGACTCTTATTCGATTTAAGAATTAAGAATAATTGTAGATAGTCACCCAAAGCAGACTCTTAACGGAAATAGAGAGTTTTGAAAATGAGGCTCTGGTGAGAATTAGTCGATGTACACCGCACAAGGTCAGCCTGTTATGATCTTCTGCTTGCCCGACAATATTTCCGTTTTGTGAGGTTACTCCTACCAGCAGCATAGGTGGTTGCAGGTAACATCGAACAAGCGGTATGATTAAATTGCGACAATAAGTTATTGAACTTATATAGACCGTCTCATAATAGTATTTTCATCCCGTCATGCCCGAGGTCTTTAATCGGACATCCAGGTATCAAGAAACATGGATTCCCGCTAAAAGACTGCGGGAATGACGCAGGGAGCAATGTCAAGTCTATTTTGAAACTGTTAATATATGCTCCGATTTGTAAATCAAACTAACGTGTTGCCTACCTCAGCAATGACATTGCAAAATTACATTGTAAATTTGCATTATGCCTGATAGTATATTGCATGGACTTTATTAGGCGAAGCCTTATTGATATTATTCTTCCGAAATTGAGGCGGGAACATGTGCTTGTCCTTACCGGTGCGCGTCAGACGGGAAAGACCACCCTTTGCGAACTCCTGATCCCGCAATCCACGGGCCTTGATTTCACCTACGTTTCGTTTGATGATCCCGATGAACGGCTGCGCTATCAAAAGGCCGCGATTTCAATCCTGGAGTCAATTGAAACCCCCCTTATTATCCTTGACGAGGTGCAGAAAATCCCGGCGCTGTTTGATCCGTTGAAATATGTGATGGACAAACAGAAGAGAAGAGGCGGGACAAAAACGAAAATCTTCATTCTTACCGGATCTTCCCAACTTTTACTACTTGACAAAATTAAGGAGTCGCTCGCAGGCAGAACTGCATTATTGCACCTTTACCCATTCTCTTTCTCAGAGGTGCTGGACGGCAAAGGCATATCTTTGCTTTCGAGGATATGGAAGAGCAAAAAGCTCTCTCAAAGAGATGCCGAACAGTTTGCAGCCCTCTCTCCGGATAGCGTTCGTTCCATACTGCGCAAGAGGGATGAACATCAACAATGGGGAGGATATCCTCCCGTATGGCAGAGAAATGAAAAGGCGGAGCGGCTTAATTGGCTGAAAGACTATCGAAAAACTTATGTTGAGAGGGACATCTCTGATGTCGGACAGGTAGGCAATATAGATGCCTTTGTTCTCGTACAGAAACTTTTATGCGCTCGCAGCAGTCAGATACTCTCAATTAGCGAAGTGGCCAGAGACGCATCGCTGGCAGTGAATACAATAAAAAGATACATTAACCTCCTTTCCATGACTTTTCAATGCTGTATCATACCGCCGTATCATGAGAACATAAGTAAACGTCTCATAAAAAGCCCTAAAATCTTTTTCCCGGATGCAGGACTCAACAGGGTAGTTCTGGGAGAAATGACAATCAGTTCAGGAGCAGCATATGAGAGCTGGGTACTCTCTGAATTGATTAAATGGAAGCAACTGGAGCCTGTAGAGCCTGATTTGTTCTTTTACCGAACAGGTGCAGGCATGGAGATCGACTTTCTCATTACGCGAGAAGGGACTATTTTACCTATTGAAGTAAAAGCATCGGATAAGGTGTCTTATGCAGATGGCCGCAATTTGGAATCTTTCATGGCAGAGCATAAGCGAACCACGCCCTTCGGTATTATAGTCTATCACGGCAAGGAACTCGGAATGGTGAGAAAGAACATATGGGCCGTTCCTGATTGGGCCCTTTTTGGCGCTTTCTGAGACGTGTTAGAATAATCCACGCTATAATTATAGTGTAAGGAGCGGCTGATGCATCTACAGGGTGTGGCAGGATTGCTGGTGCTGACGGGACTTGCATGGATTATCAGTGAAAACAGGAGAAAAGTTAATTACAGGGGGGTGCTCGCCGGCCTTGCTGTTAAGGTAAGCGTTGCGGCCCTGCTCCTGAATGTTCCGGTTTTCAAGACTGTTTTTTTATTTCTGAACGGGCTTGTCCTTTCGCTCGAGGAATCCACAAGGGCAGGGACCTCATTTGTGTTTGGTTATATAGGCGGCGGTCCTACGCCATTTGCCCTCAAAGATCCCGGATCTAATTTTATTCTGGCCTTTCAGGCGCTTCCTCTGGTGCTTGTGATCGGCGCTCTCTCATCTCTTCTTTTTTACTGGCGGATCCTGCCGTATGTTGTAAGGGTGTTTTCTCTGGCATTGCAAAAGGCACTGAATATAGGCGGCGCCCTGGGTCTCGGTGCGTCGGCTACTGTTTTTCTGGGCATGGTGGAAGCCCCGCT